>JANNZB010000171.1:0-14242 GCA_031410395.1 Novosphingobium sp. | reverse complement strand
GCGGTTAATCAGGCCAATGCGCAGTGCCAGTCGCTGCGCCAGCCACCGCCCGAAGATGCCCACCACCACTGTGGCAAACAATCCGGCAGCGAGAAACGCCCAGCCAATCTGCCGTGCCAGCGCTGAATCATGACCGTATTCACGCGCCACGAGTAACTTGAGATCGGGGGCGAGCTGCGTTGCCCGGGCATAGGCCTGCGTTCTGTCGCCCAGCGCGATATAGCCTGACTCGGAAAGCCGCGCCGAAAGCTTGGGCCAGGTGGCGATGTCACCTGCCAGTTTGCGGCCAGCATCGTCGGCCAGCAAATAATGCGGCGTATTGCCCTCATCGGCCGAAAGCGCCAGCCGGTCGGCCATCCGCCGCTCAAGTTCTTCGCGGCCGCCGCTTGCCTGGATATCCGCCAGTCCCGCCAGATCCACGTCAACCGCACGCATCAGCGCCGCCTTGCTGCTTCTATCAAGCGTAGTCAGCGTCACTGCCAGCAGCAGTGCGGTAACACTTATCGATACCGAGATCGCCAGTACCACTAGCCTGGCAAAAATCGATTTGCGGAAACGGACTTCGCTCATCGCAGGCTACCGCCCTTCCAGAAGGCGATAACCGGTGCCCCAGATTGTTTCCAGCGCAGGCTTTTCGAATCCTTCTTCCAGTTTGCGGCGAAGGCGACCGATATTAACGTCGACTACATTGGTCTGAGGATCAAAATTCATTTTCCAGACATCGCGCAGCAGCATCTCGCGCGTGACAACTTCGCCAGCATTTTCGATGAAATAGCGGAACAGCTCAAACTCTTTGGGGCTGAGCGACAGATGGCGGTTGGCGCGAAAGGCGGTGCGCGCTTTAACGTGGCATTCAAAGGCCCCATAGATGATCACGGCGCTGTGTTCGCGCCCCGATGCCCGCCGGTTGAGCGCGCGCAGCCGGGCGAGCAGTTCCTGCGCCTCATAGGGTTTGGCAAGGTAATCATCCGCTCCGGCATCAAGCCCTTCGGCGCGGTCATCGGTGCGGCCCAGCGCTGACAGCATCAGCACCGGAGTTCCTACCCCGCTTTCACGCAGACGGCGCAGGATCGTCATGCCATCAATATCGGGGAGCATCCGGTCAAGAATGATAACATCGAACGAATCGCGTCCAGCGCGCAGGAGTCCGCCAGATCCGGTGGCTTCCCAGACCAGCGAATCGCCGTTCTGGCGGGCAAGTTCCTGCACCTCGCCGGCCGCCCGAACGTCGTCCTCGACATAGAGAATGCTGATGCCGTTCATCGATTTCCCCACTACCAACTACCTCGTTGCCAGCCCCCTCCGGGCAAGGCAAGCGGTACTCAATTGCATGGAAACCCTAGCGGATGTTGAAAGGATCACCCAGACAACAACTCTGTCATAAACATGACAATCACTGATAGTTCGGGAGTGATCTCTTCCAAATGGACCGCGCCGCCGGAGGGCGGCAGCGCGGTCCGCACTCCCGGCCCGGTCTTGGGGAATGATGGGTGGGCCGGTCGAAAGGCAAGATCACTTGCCAGTGATGCCGCGCTGCGCACCTCCTGTCCGCTGACAATTCCTGTTAGTTCGGTGACAAATTGGTGCTGCCCGCCAATTGGGCCGCAAACGTATTCTTGGGCTTTCACACTTGCGAAGCCAGTGGCGCTTGCTAACCGCACGAGAGCAGGAGAGACTGTCTGGCAATCGCAGAGTCAGCCCGAAGCCGAAGGAAAGTCTTGCCCCATGCCCTTTACCGCCGATTGCCTGCTGCTGTTCGGTGCCACCGGCGATCTGGCGCAGCGCATGCTGCTGCCGTCGCTTTGCGCCTTGGGGGCCGACAAGCTGATTTCCCCCGATTTGCGCATCGTCGGCACCGCGCGGCAGCCGCTCGACGATGCAGGTTACCGCAACTTCGCGCGTGAGGCGCTGGAGAGGCACCTGCCGCCAGAACGACGTGGTTCGATGGCGGAGTTTATCAACCGGCTGCATTACGTCCCGCTCGATGCCAACGACACCGCGCACTTTACCGACCTTGCCGCCAAGGTGGGTGTGCCCAAAGAGGGCCTGGCGATCTTCCTTTCGACCGCCCCCAGCCTGTTCGAACCGACAATCGCCGGGCTGACCGCGAGCGGACTTGCGGGCGACAATGTGCGGATCGGGCTGGAAAAACCGCTCGGCAGCGATCTCGAATCGAGCCGACACATCAACGACGCCGTTGCCCGCGCCTTCCCCGAAGACCGGATTTTCCGCATCGACCATTATCTTGGCAAGGAGACAGTCCAGAACCTGCTGGCGCTGCGCTTTGCCAATATCATGTTCGAACCGTTGTGGAATGCGGCGCATATCGACAACGTCCAGATCACCGTTTCGGAAACCGTCGGGCTCGAAAACCGGGTCGGCTATTACGACGGCGCAGGCGCGCTACGCGATATGGTGCAGAACCACATGCTCCAGCTGCTGGCGATGGTCGCGATGGAGCCGCCGGCGCGCTATGAAGCCACCGCGATCCGCGATGAAAAAGTCAAGGTTCTGCGCTGCCTGCGCTATGTTACGCCCGAAGAAACCGTGACCGGACAATACCGCAAAGGCGCCATCGCCGGGCAGCCGGTTCCCGGGTACGATGATGAACTTGGCAAAGACAGCGACACCGAGACGTTCGTGGCGATCAAGGCGCATATAGATAACTGGCGCTGGAAAGGCGTGCCGTTCTATCTGCGCACCGGCAAGCGGCTGCCCGCCCGAACCACTGAAATCGTCGTCAATTTCCGCCGGGTGCCGCATTCGATCTTCGCCAGCAAGGCCGCCGCCACGCAGCCGAACCGGTTGGTGATCGGTATTCAGCCGGAAGAAAACATTACGCTTACGCTGATGGCCAAGGTGCCCGGGCTCGATCGCGATGGCATCCGCCTGCGCCCGGTGCCGCTCGATATTGACATGAAAGATGCCTTTGCCGGGCCGGTGAAGCGCATCGCCTATGAACGGCTGCTGCTCGATCTGATCGGCGGCGATCAGACGCTGTTTGTGCGGCGGGACGAGGTTGAAGCGCAGTGGGACTGGATCGATGATATCCGCAGCGTCTGGGCCGAGCATGGATTGAAGCCGAAAAGCTACGCCGCCGGCAACTGGGGCCCGAGCGCCGCCATTGCCCTCGCCGAGCGCGACGGCGTGACCTGGCACGAATAGGCGCAATCGTTGAACCTGCACCCCGCCATCGCCAAGGTTACCGACCGCATCATCGCCCGGTCCCGGCAAGGGCGCGCGCGTTATCTCGATCTGATGGAGCGCGAAGGCGACGCGCGCGGCAACCGGCATTTCCTGTCCTGCTCCAACCTCGCACACGGGTTTGCCGGAGCCGAGGAAGATCAGCGAACGATTGCCCATTCGCGCGCCTGTAATCTCGGCATCGTCACCGCTTACAACGACATGCTTTCTGCCCATCAGCCCTATGGCCGATATCCCGAGGCGATGAAGATCTATGCCCGCGAAGTGGGCGCGACAGCACAGGTTGCGGGCGGGGTTCCGGCAATGTGCGACGGCGTCACTCAGGGTTTTGAAGGGATGGAACTGTCGCTGTTCAGCCGCGATGCCATCGCGCTTTCAGCCGCTATCGCGCTCAGCCATGCGATGTTTGATGGCATAGCACTGCTCGGCATCTGCGACAAGATTGTCCCCGGACTGGTGATCGGTGCGCTGCGCTTTGGCCACCTCCCCGCGATCTTCGTGCCTTCCGGCCCCATGCCATCGGGCATCGCCAACAAGGAAAAGCAGAAAGTCCGACAGCTGCATGCTGAAGGCAAGGTGGGGCGCGAGGAACTGCTGAAAAGCGAGATGGGATCATACCATTCGCCCGGCACCTGCACTTTTTACGGCACGGCCAATTCCAACCAGATGATGATGGAACTGATGGGCCTGCACATTCCCGGAGCGGCCTTTGTGCCGCCCAATACCAAGCTGCGCCAGGCGCTGACCCGCTCCGCTGTCCACCGGCTGGCCGAAATCGGGCGCGATGGCGCAGATTACCGGCCGATGGCCCGCGTGGTTGATGAAAAGGCGATTGTGAATGCGGTGGTCGGCCTGCTCGCCACGGGCGGATCGACCAATCATGCCATCCACTTGCCCGCGATGGCCCGCGCCGCAGGTATTCATCTTGATTGGCAGGACATTGACGAACTGTCCGCCGCGGTGCCGCTGATCGCGCGCGTCTATCCCAACGGCGCGGGCGACGTTAACCATTTCCACGCGGCAGGCGGCATCAGCTACATCGTGCGCGAACTGTTGGGCGCCGGGCTGATCCACGATGACGTGATGACCGTGGCGGCAGGCGGCATGGCCGCCTATGCTGACGATCCGGTTATGGAGGGCGATACCCTTACGCGCCAGCCGTCACCCCAAGCCAGCGACGACGATTCGATGTTGCGCCCGGTGAGCGATCCTTTCCTTGCCGATGGCGGCATGCGGCTGGTGAAGGGCAACCTTGGCCGGGCAACGTTCAAGACCAGTGCGGTGGACGCAGACCGCTGGACCACCGAGGCTCCGGCGCGGGTGTTTGCCACCCAGGAGGCAGTGATTGCCGCGTTCAAGGCGGGCGAGCTAAACCGCGACGTCGTGGTGGTGGTGCGCTTCCAGGGCCCGCGCGCAAACGGCATGCCCGAATTGCACAAGCTCACGCCGCCGCTGGGTGTGCTGCAGGACCGCGGTTTCCGCGTCGCGCTGGTCACCGACGGGCGGATGTCAGGCGCGAGCGGCAAAGTGCCAGCCGCCATCCATATCACGCCCGAAGCGCTGGGAGGCGGTCCGCTGGCCCTGGTAGCCGATGGAGACATTATCCGGCTTTGCGCCAAGACCGGCACGCTTGAAGTGCTCGCCGATATTTCTCAGCGCCTGCCAGCCGCCGCGCCGCAGTCGGCCGAAGGGACCGGGCGCGAACTGTTTGCCATGTTCCGGATCAATGCCGATGGCGCGGAACAGGGCGGCTCGGCGATGCTGGCGCTGGCCGGACTATGAGCAACCTCGTCACCATCGATATCGGCGGCACCCATGCCCGGTTCGCTCTCGCGCAAACCGGGTCTGACGGCAGCATCGTGCTGGGTGAGCCGATTACGCTCAAAACCAGCGACTACGCCTCGTTCCAGACTGCATGGGAGGCCTTTGCCGCAATGCAGCCAAGTGACCTGCCACGGGCCTGCGCAATCGCCATTGCCGGGCAGGTTGGCGGTGAGGTAATCCAGTTCACCAACAATCCCTGGATCATCCACCCGGCGCTGATTCCGGAGAAGCTTGGCGTCGAACGTTTTACTCTGATCAATGATTTCGGTGCCGTCGGCCATGCCGTGGCCCGCGCCCCGGTGGACGAATTTCTCCATCTGTGCGGTCCGGATGAGCCCTTGCCAGCCGGCGGCACCCTGTCGATTGTCGGCCCCGGCACGGGGCTGGGTGTCGCCCACGTCTGGCGCGATGGTCATGGGCACTATCGCGTTCAGGCGACCGAAGGCGGACACATCGATTTCGCCCCGCTTGATTCGATCGAGGACACGGTGCTCGCCCGGCTGCGTCAGCGCCACCGCCGCGTTTCGGCAGAGCGCGTCGTTGCTGGCCCCGCCATCGTCGATCTGTACGAGATACTTGCCGCGCTGGAGGGCAAGGCCATCGTGCTGTCTGACGACAAGGCGATCTGGGCCGCCGGAACCAGCGGTGCTGACAGCCTTGCTGCTGCCGCTGTTGACCGGTTCTGCCTGTCGCTGGGTTCAGTAGCAGGGGACATTGCGCTGGCGCAGGGGGCATGTGGCGTGGTTATCGCTGGCGGGCTTGGCCTGAGAATTCGGCAGACACTGCTCAAATCAGGCTTCTCGCAGCGATTTCGCGCCAAAGGCCGGTTTGAGGCGATGATGGCAGAAATGCCCGTCAAACTCATAACCCATCCGCAGCCGGGCCTGTTTGGCGCGGCGGCTGCCTTTATGCAGGAGCATCTATCGTGAGCAGTCCCGAGGCGGTGATGCGCCTTGCCCCCGTGATCCCGGTGCTGGTGATCGATGATGTTTCCCATGCTGTGCCGATTGCCCGGGCGCTGGTCGCGGGCGGCTTGCCCGCGCTCGAAGTGACTCTTCGCACCGCTTGCGCGCTCGATGTTATCCGCGAAATGAAGCAGGTTCCGGGTGCGGTGGTTGGTGCCGGCACCGTGCTGAACCCGCGTGAGCTGGATGCCGCGCTCGCTGCTGGCGCTGAATTCATCGTCTCACCCGGCCTCACCTCGGCGCTTGGCAAAGCGGCGATAGAGGCGGGCGTGCCCTTCCTTCCCGGCACTGCAAACGCTGGCGACATCATGATGGGACTCGATATGGGACTTACCCACTTCAAATTTTTTCCGGCTGAAGCATCGGGCGGGATCGCCGCTCTCAGGGCCATTGCTGCACCGTTTGGCATGGCGAAATTCTGCCCGACCGGCGGCATCACGCTCGCCAGCGCGCCAGACTGGCTAGCGCTCGATCCTGTGTTATGTGTCGGTGGTAGCTGGATCGTGCCTAAAGGCGCGCCAGACCCAGCGGTGATCGAGGCGAATGCCCGCGCCGCTGCTGCATTGTGACAGAATTAAGGGCGATAGAATTTCGGGAACGGACGCTGGACCGGTAGCTCAAGCAGGGAGCCGACAATGAAGAATGTCCACGATCTTGAGGAGCGCCTCCAGCATTTGCACCTGCGCACGGTCGAAACGCCGTTATTCAATCCGGTGTTCCAGCTCGGCCTTGAAATTTCGCGGCTGCTGGAATCGGGCGATATGACGCTCGACACGGTGGATGCGCTGGTTTCCGAGCTTGAATGCGAAGGTCTGCAGGCGCGCGCACGCCGCCTGCACCGGCTGGTCGCGCCGCTCGATCTCTCAGCCAATGATGTCCTCGTCGCGGCGCAGGCGAGCAACAACGATTTCGATTCGTTCGCTGCGCGCTGGCAAAAGCCCTTCGCCCATGTGGTGTTCACAGCGCACCCCACCTTCCTGCTCAGCCGTGCGCAATCGGCGGCGGTGGCAGCAGGGGCAACCTCTGGCGAAACCGGCGAGGCGACAGTTTGCATTGCCCCGCATGCCCGCGATGCGATCACGCTTGATTACGAGCATGAAGAGGCGCTGACGGGGATCGCCCGCGCACAGACGGCGCGCGACCGGATTACCACCAATACCTTCGTGGAGGCGCGGAGCAGATGGCCGGATAGGTGGCGTGGGCTGCGGATTACGCCGTTCCGTTTCGCCACCTGGGTCGGCTATGACATGGACGGGCGAACCGATATTTCGTGGGCGACCTGCCTGCGTTACCGGCTGGCGGAAAAGGCGATGCGGCTTTCAGGCTATGCCGAAGCTCTGGGCGATCTGGCACCGGAAATTTCTGCGCGCCTCACCCGCGCCGCCACCTACGCACACGAAATGTCAGCGCGATTCGCCAGCGATCTCGCCGATGCGACAGAACTATCAGAAGCGGCAAACGCGCTCGCAGGCGATCATGCGGACAAGATGACCAGCCTTGCTGGAACCATCGACGAGATCGAAACTCTGGCTCAGTCCTCTGATGAGGACACCGCTCTCGCCCTGGTGGTCACCGCCTCGGCCATGCGCGCTGACGGGTTGGGAATGGGCTGGATTCATTTCCGGGTGAACAATTCGCAACTGCAAAACGCCATCCGCCGCCGGATTGATCCCGATGGTACGCTTGATCTTGGCAGTCAGGCGGCATTGGTGCGGATGCGCGAATTACTTGCCGAAGTGCAGCCGCTGCGCTCCAACATGGCGGCGCTGGCAATCGAAAACAGTACCGCGATCCGTCAGTTCCTGATCATGGCGCAGATCCTCCACCACATCGATGCCGATACGCCAATCCGCATGCTGGTCGCCGAATGCGAGCAGCCGAGCACCGTGCTCGCCGCGCTCTATTTCGCCGAGCTGTTTGGAATTGCCGGCAAAGTCGATGTCTCGCCGCTGTTTGAAACCGAATCGGCGCTCGAACACGGCGGCCGCTTCCTCGATGCAGTGCTGTCGGAAGAGCATTACCAGGCCTATGCAAGGGGGCGCGGGCGGATTTCGATCCAGACCGGGTTTTCCGACGCGGGGCGCTTCGTCGGGCAAATCCCCGCCGCGCTGGCCATAGAACGGCTGCAAGGACGGCTGGCCGAATCGATGGCAGCAAACGGCCTTACAGACGTGGCCGCGCTGGTGTTCAACACCCACGGCGAATCGATGGGGCGTGGCGCACATCCTTCAGGCTTTGCCGACCGGCTCGGCTGGCCGCTCTCGCCCTGGTCGCGCCGCCGCTTCCTGCGCGCCGGGATAGCGCTTGAGCCCGAAGTCAGCTTTCAGGGCGGCGATGGCTACCTGTTCTTCGCCTCAGAGGAGCTGGCGCTGGCGACGCTCTCGCGGATGGCCGAGCACGCGCCCGATGAGGCCGATGCCGATGCCCCGACCGATCCGTTTTACCGCCGCACAGACCTCAGCCTCGATTTCTACCGGGCGATCCGCCGCCATCAGCAGCGCCATCTCCACAGCGCAACCTATGCCCGCGCGGTGACTGCATTCGGGCTCGGCATGCTCAACGATACCGGCAGCCGCAAATCGCGCCGCCAGTCAGACCTTGCCGCCGACCGGGCAATGAACCTGCGGCAAATTCGCGCAATTCCGCACAATGCGGTGCTCCAGCAGCTCGGCTACCCGGTCAATATCATCGCCGGGTTTGGCTCGGCGGCGGAGGGCAATCTTGAGGAAATCGCTGGCTTGATGCGCGATAGTGCGCGCGGAAGGCAGCTAATGCGGCTGGTCCGCGCAGCCAATGCCATCGCCAGCATCAAGACTGTGGCGGCGCACGGCGAGCTGTTCAATTCGGCCTATTGGGCGAGCCGCCCCTATCGCGGCGATGAACCGCAGATCGCCGATGCCTGTTTGGCGCTCGCCGAATATCTCACCAGCGATGACCGCACCGGGGTGTTCCGCCGCCTCGCCTCGCGGCTGCGGGTTGATGCGCTGAAACTGCACCGGCTGCTCGATCTGGTACCCGATGAAGCGCCGCTGGAGGACCGTGAACACGTACGCCGCACGCTGGGCGTTTTGCACGCATTGCGGCTGGCGCTGTTCCAGCACATGTTTCTGCGGGTGGTTTCGGTGCCATCATTCAGCCGCGCCAATGACATCGCCCGCGAAGACGTGTGGGAGATGGTTTTCACCCTGCGTATCGAGGAAGCACTGGCGCAGTTACGCCGCGCGTTTCCCACCAGCATCCCCGGCATCGACGACTTTACCCTCAATGAAGCCACCGATTATCCTGACTCCGCGGACACCGGCTATCAGCGGATCAGGCGCGATTATATCGATCCGATTGACCGGGCGTGGCACCTGTCTTTGCGCATATCAAAGGCGGTGGCGAACGAATTTGGCGCGCATGGTTAGGGCGGCCGGCTAACCTAAAACTACCCGCTCCCCCGCGAAGGCGGGGGATCAGGCTTCCAGACGCCACGTGCCGCCCTGCTTCCTGAGACCCCCGCCTTCGCGGGGGAGCAAGGGTCTATTACACACATCGCCACCCACCTTAGGGCCGCCACCACTCCGCAATCCGGCGCGGTTCGCCGAGGCCAGCAATCAGCACATCGGCCAACCGCAACCCCACGGTTGCCCTGAGCCCCCGCCATAGCGAATGATCGGCCACGCTTGGTTCGGTCGAGAAAGCCCGCGCAGGCGCGAACAGGCGCATTTCGGCGTCAAGGATCAGCGCCGGATCGCTGATCGTTGCGACATATTCTGCGTTCGCCCGGTGGCTGACAAAATCGAAATTACTCGATCCCACAACCAGCGCTTCACCATCGATCAGCGCGGCTTTCATATGGTTCATTTCGGGCAGAAGCCGGATCGAAAGCCCGGTTTTGCGCGCCACCCGCATCAGATAATCGCGGATCACCGGCTTGTTGTTGGGGCGCGGGGTGTACAGCGTCACCGGCACACCGCGCTGTGCCACCTTGGCCAAGGCATCGACGAAGGGGAAGGTCGGATAAGCGCTGATTACCTCGATGCTGCGGCGCGCTACGGCTATCCGGGCGAGCAGGCTTTGGAACTCGGCCTCATTGCCGTTTCCGGGCAGGCTGAGCAGGTCAATATCGCCAAATAGTGCGCGGGCGGCGCGGGGGTTTCCGGCCCAATCGCGGTCAAATTCACCCGCGAGCCAATCTGCCACAGCGGCGTCATCGATCCGCAACATCATGTCATGCCACGCGAAATTATGATCGGAAAAGTTGATCCCGCCGATCCAAGTCACCTGATCAATAACCAGCAATTTCTTGTGGTTACGCGTGGCATAGGCAATCGGATTGCGGCCCATGGGGTTGGTCATCCGCAGGCCCGTTCCGCTTGCCTTCAAGCCATCGAACATGTCCCAGGTTGCGCTGGCTTCAGCCTGGAGCGCGGGATCCCAGGACAGCGCGAGGAAGCGGTCATTGATCACATGCCGGGTGTAATCATCGACCAGCACCCGGCGGTCTGCTACCGTGCTCGCGGCAATCGCCGCGGCAACCGATTGCCCCGCCGCATCACCCTCAAATGTCATCGCCTGAACCAGCACGCGGCCTTTCGCTGCGGCCATGTCCGCCCGAATACCGCCAAGAAAATCCGCCGAGCCAACAAACAAGCCAAAGCGCGCCAACTGCTGTTCCTTCACCCTGTTTGTGTGATTGTTCCGGTGCGATTAACCAAATCGCCAGTGCCGGTGGCCTATGCGATTGCCGGTAACGCCGCGAGCGCCCGCTGCCAAGTGCTGGCCGGGAGCGCAGCGCGATAGTTGAGGAATGGCAATGCAAACGGGAATGCGGAACCTGGTGGCGCTGGTGGTGGCAATGGGCGGCGTTGTGCTGGCAGGCGCGGCGCTGCTTTCGTTTGATGACGGCAATGGACCGGCGAAAGGGTCAAATAGAGGTCAAATAACCCCCAAACCTGCGCCCATACCGGCCAAACCCGCCGACGAGCGCTTCGTCATCAAACGGATCCTGCCGATCAAGGGGGCGATCAAATATGGCGAATGGCATTGGGACGAGGCTGGCGTGCCCGATGGACCGATGGTGATTACAGTCGATCTTGATGCCCGCGTGCTTTCGGCATTTCGTGGTGGCTATGAAATTGGCACTACCGCCGTCTTGCTCGGGACGCAGGAAAAGCAGACGCCGCTTGGGGTTTTCCCGATCAAGATGAAAGATGCCAACCACCATTCGTCGACCTATGACAACGCGCCGATGCCGTTCACCAAGCGGCTTACCGATGATGGTGTTTCAATTCACGGTACCAAGGTTGAGAACGGCTATGCCAGCCATGGCTGCATCGGCGTGCCGACGCCGTTTGCGAAAAAGCTGTTCGCCATCGAGAAGCTGGGCGACAAGGTTTACATCACGCGCGGCCATATGGTTGGCATGGGCGATTCACTGCTTGGTGGCTAACCCCCGCGCCGCTTGGGAGCCTTGGCAAAGGTCCAGCCATCAGACCCGGCCCTCGCCACCAGATTGCCAATCGAGGCTGGTTGCCGGGCGAGCAGGCTGTCAAACACCCGCGCCGCGGCGCTGCCTCTTGGGGCCTCGCCATCAAGTTCGGCAACAATCCGCGCAATCACCCTGAGAGCAATTGCACGCGGAGCCTGCGGGCGATAGGTCAACCCCATCGGCGCCTTGACCACGCAATCCTGCCATTCGCGCGCCGCGGCCCAATCGAGTGCTGCATCGGCATCCGCCAGATGCCCGGCGCTGGCGGCGACGGCTTCAATGTCGAGCCAGTGCGTCCGGGCGAGGTCAACACGAAGCCGTGCCCGGTCAAAGCGCGCGTCGCTGTTCGATGGATCCTGCACGGCGGCGAGCCCGGCTTCGTCAACGATGCCTGCCAGTTCGGCCTTCCGCCAACCGAGCAATGGCCGGAGCAATGGCTGCGCAGATCCTGGCACCCGGCCAACCGCGCGGGTTCCCGCCAGCCCGGCAACTCCGCTTCCCCGGTTGAGCCGCATGATCAGTGTCTCGGCCTGATCATCAGCATGATGCGCGGTGACCAGCGCGGCGAGCCCTGCACGGCCGAGCCATGCGCCCAGCGCCACATAGCGCACGAGCCGCGCCTTTGCCTGAACATTGCCCTGAGGAACGTGCACCGGGATCACTTCGTGCGGCACGCCAATATCAGCGCAGACCCGCGCCACCATCTTGGCCTCAAGCGCACTTTCCGCTCGCAAACCGTGATCGACGCTCGCCGCTGCGATCCCATCAGGCCTCAGCGCATGGGCAAGCAGCAGCAGCGCCAGACTGTCAGGCCCGCCCGAAACCGCGAGCCCCAGTTTTGCATCTTCAGGTAAACGAGCGCCACGCCGGACCTCGTCGAGCGCCAAGCCAAATCGTGTGGCTAGCGCGCTATCAATTGCACTTCACCCCGGATCGCACCTTATCATAGATTGATTTCAGGCGGCCTGAAGCCTCTGCCGAATAGCTGTCGGCAAATTCGCCAATCGCGATACAGGCGCGTTTTACGTCGTTCAATTGCCGCATAGATTCAGCAAGGTAGATGAGGCTGTCTGGGGCACGGTCGCCTTTTTTATCGGTCTGATAATTCTTGAGGAACCACTGCGCTGCCTCTTTGGGCTTGGCATCATCGAGCAGCGCGCGCCCGAGCAGGTTGCGGCCAAAGCTGATCCGCTCATGTTTGGGGTACTTGGTAATGTACAGCTGCAATTGCTGCTCGGCCTCAGGGTAGAACTTGGCCTCCCACAGACGGTAGCCATACGAATATTCATCGTCACCCGGATCGTCGCTCACTGGCTTTTCAACCGCCTTCACTGCGGCGACACGTTTGGCTGAGGGAACCGCGTTTTCGGCGGCAGACTTGGGCTTAGCAGCTGCCGGGGCGAGGTTGGCTGAGGTAATTGCCGGCTTGGGCGCGGCCGCCGTGAGCGCCGGCTTGGCTGCGGGAGCTTGAACCACAGCGGCAGGGGCAACAACCGCAGCAGCCACAGGCGCTGGCGCGGCCATTGCGGCAAATTTGGCTTCGATCTGGGCGATGCGGTTGCCGTTTTCCTCGCTTTGCGCGGTGAGCCGGGTCATCTGCGATTCAACCGAATCCATCCGGGTGAGCAGATCGGTTACCGGCGTGGTCGCGGGCGTTCCGACCGGCGCGACGGTGCTGGTTCCTTTGGCAATCTCAGGCGAGAAATACTTGCCACCAGATCCGGGGAATACCTGACGCTGCAGGGCAGAAACCTCTGCCTCAACCTTTTTCAGCCGCGCTTCGGCATCGCCGGCCTTTTGCGCCCAAACCGGCGCGGCACTGCTCATCAGCGCCAGCAGGGACAATGCCAGCAACGGGCGGGCCAGCAACGGGCGGGCTATCAGCTGGCGCTTGCCTGGGAATGTGTTGATCATGGCGTGCACGGGTCCCCTGAGATGTCGTTCATTCAAGTCCCCATCCTAGTCCCTCAGCCGCACCGCTGTCGAGACAAGGTCAGTTCGAAACGGTGGAAGTCGGCGACGGACTTGGCGCGAAGACCGCGGGTTCCGCCACCGGCGTTGGCACCGGCGCGGCCGGCCGGGCGCGAGCAGGCGGCCGCAATTGGATACGCTGGCGTACCGGCGGGGCGCTGCTGAACGCCGGGTTGGGTGCCTCGCTGGCTGAAAATGTCGCTCCGGCATCACCACTGGGAAAAGCATTGATATCGGTTACAAATGTAGGTTCTATGCTGGGAATTTCTTCGGGCAGGATCGAAGGCAGCGTCATCGCTGGAGTGTAATAAGACCGCCAGAAAAACAGCCCCGCAGCGATCAGCAACAGCGCGCCGAACGCCAGCCACCAGGCAAACCGCGCCGATGGCACGCGCGCCGGATCGCCGGGTTCATAATCGGATTCGGTTATTGCTTCGATCGGCGCGGAAAGTCCCATTTCGCGCCGCACCGCTTCAACCATTTCGTTTTCATCAAGCCCTACCGTGCGCGCATAGGAGCGCGTGAAGCCGATGGCATAGGTCCGCGATGGCAGGCCGGCAAAATCGCCGTCTTCCATCTTGGCAATAAGCCGTTCGGAAATCCGGGTCCTCTGGGCAATGTCGGCACGCGACATGCCAGCTGCCTCACGCGCCGCCAGAAGGCGTGCGCCAGCACCTGCAAGCGGCAATTGCGGCTGATCGTTATCTAGCATCCGTTCCGACCATGGTTTGGGTTGCGACCAATTTTTTATGCTGCCAAAAAGGCTGCCGTTAGCGTAATGTCAAGCATAACCGTGGCAAATCAA
>JANNZB010000170.1:0-1521 GCA_031410395.1 Novosphingobium sp. | reverse complement strand
CGAGGATAGCTAGTGTATTACTGGGAGATGACCCTTCCGTGTCGGTAGCTACGCACGATTGCGTTCGATCCGGCGGTGCATTTACCGCCTTGCTAAAAGTTTCTTACAAGGGTGGAATTTCCGGCGATGCGCTCTCGGTGTCGGGCAAACTGGTTCGTAACGGCGATGGTTCAGAGTCGTTTAGGTATGACCCATTACCACCCCAGATACTGGGTCGCCTAACCTTTATCGGGATGCCAAAGGAGAAACTTGAGTTGTTCGCCCGTGGAGACGCTTGGCTCAATTTTGATTAGCTCGTTGACCGGGCCCCGACCCAGCACCGTCCACTTCGCATGTTGGTGCTGGGTTTATCAACCCAGCCTATGGGACTACGAATTTTGCGAGCGGGGCCTAAGCTCTCCCGCCGCGCCGCACTGAGCGTTGGCTGACCCACTCCAGCAGCGCCTCATTCATCCGAGTTTGCCAGCCGGTGCCTGTTGACTTGAAGTATTCCAACACTTCCGGGCTATAGCGGACGCTGACGAGTTGCTTGGTTGGTGCCACCTGCGGCCCGCGTTCTCCGCGCAAACGTGCGGCACGAATGGCGGCATAGCCGCCGCAGTTCACGACAACCGCATTTGCCATCTTCTTTTTTTCCGCAGCCGTGAACGCCCGATCCTTGCCGGGGGCGGCCGCGATCAGCGCCTCCCATTCAGCGGGTGTAGCCGGTGGTTTGTTTCGCGTAGTGACGGATTTCATGCTTCTCTGCCTTGCGAAGGCTGATGATGTGCGGCTCATCGCCTCGCTCCGTGTAGGTCATGTGCACAACGATGCCGTCAAGCCAACCGAGCAAGTTGATTCTTTGCTCGCCGTAAGCTTCTCGGGCATCTTCCCACGTGACGACCGAACCTCGCTGCCTGTCGCAACGAATCAGCGAATGGTCCGCGAAGGAAAGTCGGACACGCCCTTTGACGTGCGCGACACTTTCTGAATCGATCCGTCGTCATTGAAGTGCAAGTATTCCGCAGCGACATGACGTTGCTTTTTCTGGCACGCAGCGCCTGGAACATCCAGCCATCGATGATAGAAAACGATCCATTGACCTTGGAACTCCACGATGGAATGGTGATTGTTTCCATGCTCAGGCTCCATAAACGCGCCTTTGTATTTCCAGGGGCCTCGCGGTGAATTCGAGGTGTAATAAGTGAGGGTTCGATTGCCCTCGGGCATGGTGAAGTAGTACAGCCCGCGGCGCTTGAAGACCCACGGGCCCTCCATCTTTGGCTCATAGCTGCCCATGTCCATTTTCTTGAAGGTGCCCCTGACGCTGCGCAGATCATCGGCGAGCTCGATCACTCGGTAGTCGGCACCCGAGCCGTGGAAGTAAAGATAGGCCGTGCTGTCATCATCGATGAACAGGGCAGGGTCGTTGGCGTAATGCGTACGCCAGAGCGGCGCGCCGATCATGTCCTTGAAGGGACCGGTCGGCGAATCGCTCTCGGCAATGCCGATGCCCATCCACTTGGTACTCTGCTGCGGGTT
>JANNZB010000169.1:0-11562 GCA_031410395.1 Novosphingobium sp. | reverse complement strand
GATCAGCACCCGGCACCGCTCGATATGGCCGAGGAAGCGGTCGCCCACCCCTGCCCCTTCGGCAGCGCCCGCTATAAGCCCGGGTATATCGGCGAGAACGAATTCGCGGTGGTTGTGCATCACTACGCCCAATTGCGGCCGCAAGGTTGTGAAGGCATAGTCGCCGACCTTGGCCTTGGTGTTGGTGATCTTGTTGATGAAGGTGGACTTGCCCGAATTGGGCAGGCCGACAAGCCCAGCATCGGCCAGCAGTTTCAGTCGCAACCAGACCCACAATTCCTGCGCCGGGATGCCCGGCTGGTGCTGGCGTGGGGCGCGGTTGGTGCTGGTTTTATAACTGGCATTGCCGCGCCCGCCCATCCCGCCTTCGAGCAGGACGACACGCTGCCCCGCCTCGGTAAGGTCGATCAACACTGTCTCGCGATCATCATCGAGCACCTGGGTGCCAACTGGAACCTTGATGACGAGGTCAGACCCGGCCGCGCCGGTGCGGTTCTTGCCCGCGCCGCCGCCGCCGCGCGGGGCCTTGAAATGCTGGGTGTAGCGGAAATCGATCAGGGTGTTTAGCCCGGCCACTGCCTCAAACACGATGTCACCGCCGCGCCCGCCATTGCCGCCGTCTGGCCCGCCGTATTCGACGTACATTTCACGCCGGAACGCAACGGCCCCGGCCCCGCCTGCGCCCGAGCGAACATAGATTTTGGCTTGATCAAGAAAATGCATGAGGGGGCCGTTAGACGCATTTTTTGCAAATGTCGCGCCCAGCCTTTGTCGGGGCCGGAATTACGTCTGGCCTGGGCTGAGATGTAATATCGCAGCCCAGGCCGGAGCTTTGGAGACCCTTCGCTACCTCCCTGGTGTGACTGGAGCCGGCACTGTCTGCGCTGGTACAACGACACCGGGGGCAGCCGGCAAGGCTGGACCCGTTGAAATTGATGCCGAAGTCCCTGCATTTACCGATGGCACTGGAGCACCCGTCGTCGGTAAAGGCTGGACCACAACTGGCGGAGGTGGGAGGATCGGCAGTGACAAAAGCGGCACAAGCGTCCCCGGAACGGCGGCTGAACCCCACTTTGCCTGCCATTCGGCCATTTCAACGCGGTAGAGATCATAACGGCGGAAGAAATCATCAAATACGATTTCAACGCTCGGCAGCGCTGTAAGGGCAAAGCTGGGAAGTTTGACAGGCTTGATCAGTTTCGCGTCATTGCCAACCACAACCATGGCATCACAGAATGCAGGCGTAGTAGGTGGGATGGCGAAGTGATTGTACACCTCGGTCATATATTTCTCGCGCGGCCGGATAAATCCGGCGCCGTACTTCTTGCGCCATTCGGCATCGACAGTGCGATTGGCGAGCGCCAGCGTCTTTGCGTTGGCGCGCAGGAAAAGCTTGTACGACGGCAGGATCGACGCATGTTTGGGGTCAAAACAATTGAGCGCCGCAACATTATAGGCTGAGCGCAGGTTCCATAGCGACTGGGCAGGCGAGATGTTGCGGTTGGGCGTTACGCGCAGGCCGTCTGCGGCCAGCCCGGGAATCGCCATTATGGGCGATGCGTTATTTGGCACCAATGGCTTGGGCGCAACATAGATCATGACGGGCGGCGGCGGCGGTGGGGGCGGTGGCGGCTCCTTCGGCTTTTTCTTGGCCTCAATCGCTGTGGCACTCATCATCAGGCAGGCAATTGCCGCGAGTTTCCCCGCACTTCGTAGTGTGTTTCTGCGCATTTCAGCCAATTCCTCAAACAACCCAAACCTTTTCAAACGCCTGCCTAACCGTTTCTTCGCACAAAGAAAATGCCCGGCGCGCAATCAAGCGCGCCGGGCCGTTTGGGTTTTGTGCTGGCCGGTCGTTTATCCGGCCAATTCACCCGCTGATTAGCGACGATCGCCCATGAAACTGAGCAGCAACTGGAACATGTTGATGAAATCAAGGTAGAGCGAAAGCGCACCCATGATCACAACCTTGCCCTGCATATCGCTGCCGGCGACATCGGCATAAGCCATTTTCAGCCGCTGCGTGTCATAGGCGGTGAGGCCGGCAAAAATCAGAACGCCAAGTGCGGATATCGCCAGTTGAAGCGGTCCCGACTGCAGGAAAATGTTTACTATGCCTGCAATAAAAATGCCGATCACGCCCATAATCAAAAACGAGCCCATGCCCGACAGGTTCTTTTTGGTGGTATAACCCACCAGGCTAAGGCCAGCAAAAGCGCCCGCCGTTGCAAAGAAGGTCGAGGCCACCGATGCGCCGGTGAACACCAGCAGGATCGTCGACATCGACAGGCCCATAACCACGCAGAACGCCCAGAACAGCAGCTGCAAAGTGCTGGTCTTCATCCGGTTGACGCCAAAACTCATCGCCATGACAAAGCCGAGAGGTGCCAGCATGATCAGCCAGCGCAGTGGGGTCGCCATCACCTGTTGGGCCATGCCGGATTCAGCAAAGCCAAGCGCAACCACGCCTGAAAGCAGCACGCCGCTAGCCATGTAGTTATAGATCGACAGCATGTAGCGGCGCAGGCCAGCATCAAAGCCTGCCACCTGCCCACGCGTATCCCGATTCAGGCTCGGAGACGCGCCAAAGCCCGTACGTGGGGGCTGTGGGTCTTTCCAGTTTGCCATTTTCCAAAACTCCTAATGCGGACACCGCAATTGGCCCGCCTAGACAATATCGTCGTTAGTTAGATCAGATTCAAGGAAAACCGGACAAGAATTGCTGTCGCGGATTGTAACAAGGATCAGACATCATTGCGCGACTCTGCCGCCATCTCGCTTCCGCGGTCGCGGGCGGCGCGCAATGTGGCTTCGATGAGCCGTTTTTGCACCATGTTCGCGTCCATTACGTCGAGGCCTTTTTGCGTGGTGCCGCCGGGGCTGGCGACGCGCTTGGCAAGTTCGCCTGGTGAAACGGGGGACTGCGCGGCCAGCGCCACCGCACCTTCGATCATCGCCAAGGCCAGTCGGTCAGCCTGTTCGCGCGGTAACCCCAGCGCTTCGGCCCCGGAAGCAAAGCCATCGATCACACGATAAACGAAGGCCGGGCCAGAGCCGACCAGCGCAGTCATCAGGTCCATAAGTGCTTCATCGGCAAGCCATTCTGTCTGACCGAGCGGGGCCATAAGACCATCAATCATCGCGCGCTGGGCCGCCGAGGCATCACCTGCCAGCGCCACCGGAGACTTGCCCAGCGCCGCCGCCAAATTGGACATGACCCGCACAATCGCACCCGCTTCTGGAAAACGCTGGCGCAGCGTGGCGAGATCAACGCCCGCAAGAACCGACAGCAAGACCGCCTCCGGCCCAGCAAGCGGCACCAGTCCGCCAGCCGCATCGCCCAGTTGCTGGGGTTTGACACCAAGGAGGATGACATCGAATTTCGCGTGATCAGCCGGCACGCCGCGCAACAGCGTCACGCCTTCGGGCACAGCTGCGAGGTACGGATCAACCACAGTAAAATCAGCCGAAGCAAGCCCGCCTGCGAGCCAGCCCGCCAGCATCGCCCCGCCCATGTTGCCGCAACCAATGATGAGAATTTTCAAAGTATTGCCTCCTTGCTCCCCTCCACTTCAGGGGAGGGGCTTAACAAGCCAGTGCCTGCATCACGCCTCACCCGCCGCATCGACCAGCGCCGATGCCAGCGCCTCCGCCGGGCTTTTGTCCCCCCACAGGATGAACTGAAACGCCGGATAGAACCGGTCGCACTCCTCGAGCGCGGTCTCCAGCGCTGTTTGCGCCTGTTCGAGGCTGAGCAGCCCATCATCGCCGAGCATCAGCGCGTGTCGGTAAAGCAGGATCATGCCGTTCGACCAGATGTCAAAATGCCCAAGCCACATCTGCTCGTTGATCAGCGTCAGCACCTCAAACATCGGCGCGCGTTTATCATCAGGCACGCGAATATCGGGCAGGCAGATCAGCTGGAGAACATGGTCTTCCTCACGCCAGATGCAGCGCAATTGATAGCTCGCCCATGATCCCTGCACTTCGGCGCTGATTTCGTCATCGCCAACGAATTCATAGGCCCAGCCGCGCGCATCGCACAGCGACGCCAGCATCTCCACCGGCGCGGCATCTTCTTCGCGATCTGAATGAATTTGGCCTGCCCTCAACGAATCTGCTCCTGCATCACGTTGTAGTCGATGCGGCGGCGCGGGGGGATCGCACAATGCATAAGGCCACCAGCCTTGCGCATAACTTCACAAGCCTGTTCACACGCTGTGGAAAATCCGCCTTGCGGGGGTTCAGCGCGCACTGATTGGATCCACAACTTGCCCCGCTGGACTGGTCCACAAGAACGCATCAACACCCGCCTTCTTCAGCTTGTTGAGAAAGGCGCTCGCCGCTGCTTCAGTGTCGAACGGTCCGGTGAGCAGCCGGTTTGTCCGTCCCCACTCAGTAATCGCGGGCACTTTGCCGCGCAGCACTTCGGGGCTGTCCTTGATCAGGCCGCGCCAGGTAAAGCCAAGCGCCGACTTGTCCCGGCCGGTGCCCAGCTGCACCCAAATGCGGCTTGGATGGGCGGGTTTGGCGGCTACCTCTGCCTTGGCGCGTGCTGCCGCAAGCTTGCGAACGTCAACCGCGCCGGACGATGGAACCGGCTTGGCTTGGGGCGCGCCAATGTCGCCAAAAGCTTCAGCAAAGCTTGGCGGTTTGGCAGGTCGGGCGATTGGCACAGGCGGCGCGACGACTGGCTTTGCAAGTGCAGCGCGTTTGCCTACCTGGCCCAGGTCAAAATTGTTTGCGGCTACCGATATCGCAGGCGCCGGGGCAGTTGCCGCTGGCTGCGGCGGCGTAACAATCGGGGGCGCTGGCACGATCACCGTTGCTGGCGGTACGATGACAGGCTTTGCCACCGCTAACACCGCCGGACGGGGCGCGGGCGGCGGCGTGACGATAGCGGGCTGAGTTTTGGTCAGTACTGAGGGGGCTTCGCTCTCCTCGCGCCGCGGGTTGAAATCGGGCGGTACAACGCGCGGCGGCGTGGCGATGGCCAATTCTGGATCCTTGCCCTTCTTCGCCTTCTTTTCTTTCTCCTGCGATCCGCGCCCGCCCTTGCTGCCCAGCGGTTCACCCCGAGGAATCAGCGTGGTTTCTGCCGTGGCGACGTGTTCGGGAGGCGCATAGCGCAACACACGCGGATCGTCATGGCCGATTTCTGCGGCGCGCGGGAAATGGCCAAACATTGCCGCCGCCGCCTGCTGCGCTCGTGTGAGCCGCGGAAGGTAGCGCAAATAGGGCGAAATCCCCGCGGCCAGGTCTTGCGGCATCACCCGGTAAGCTATGCTGACGGCTTCTTCAGACTTTCCGGCAATCGCCAGGGCAAATGCGTGAATCCGCTGCGCTGACTTGTCGCCGCGAAACAGCAGCGGCGCGAGAGTGGCCTCCATCCCGGTCCGGTCGCCGCTGATAGCCTGACTGAGCGCCAGTCGCCGGGTCGCTTCGTCATTGGGGCCGAGCGCGAGCCCGGCGCGATAATACTTCTGCGCGGTGGCATTATCGCCGACCAGATCATAGGCGAGCCCGCGCTCGGCGCTCAGTTGCGGGGCCATACCGCCGGCCGCCTCTGCCTCAGCAAACAACGGGATCGCATCGTAGGGATTGCCATTGTGCACCAGTGCTCCCGCCAGCCCTGCACGCACGCGCGGGCTGTTCGGCTGGAGCTGGTCCGCACGCGAAAAGAAACCGACAGCGGCATCGACATCACCCAGACCCAGCGCGGCATTGCCAGCATCGATCAGCGCGCCAACATCTTGCGGATTGCGCCCCAGCCGCGCGAGCGCCGCGTTAAGCGTCGCGCTGCCTTGCCCGGGGAGCGCCTGAACCACGGGCTGCGAAATAGACGCATTCTGCTGGGCAAACGCAGTCTGCGCGCCAGACGCCAACAGGCCACAAAGAGCGAAATGGCGCAGTAATGGGCGCATGCGAACCTTCAGTCAGGGGCTAGAGCCTGCAAGCAACACTAACCAGCAAAGCCGGTCGTGGCCGCAGCGAGATTAACCCCGGCAGAACGCCTGCTCTGCCAGGATCAATTTACTGGTTGTTCTGCCGCCCAAGAAAGCGTGGAATGGAGATGGAGGGGCCATCGCTGACTTCCTCGTCTTCCGCTTCCTCGGTTTCGTTCTGGCCGCCGCGCGAAAGGTTCGCCATGCGTTCGAACAGCGTGCTGCCGGCGCCGCCAAGCCGCGGGGTCTTAAGTTCCTCGGCGCTCATCGAATCGCTCGAAACCAAAGGCCGCTTTCGCGCGATGAGTGGAGAAACCTGGCCGTCTTCATCAGCAAGGCGGGTAGCACTGCCTAGCAGATCATCATGGCCGCGGTCGCCATCATTGGCATGTTCAACAGCCGCGCCCGATACTGGTACTTCGGCTTCGGAATATTCAGATGCAGAAGCTGTTTCACCCTCTTCGTCCTCAGCGAATTCGCCGAGTTCAAGCTCATCACCCGCATAATGGCCGCTCATGTCCTGGGCGCCCATATCATGGCCAGGCGCAGCAATCGGCTCGGACGGCTCTTCAACTGCTGCCTCAGGTTCTACCGCGCCAGTCGGCGGGTCAAGGTGCAGAGCAGGTTCGGGCGTGGGTGCAGCCGCCAGTACTACAGGCCCGCGCGAGCTGCCAAAGTTATACGGCTTGGCCGCTTCCTTTTCCATATCGGCGGTCTGTTCGATGCCGGTGGCAACCACCGAAACGCGGATTTTGCCTTGCAGGTCGGGGTTAAACGCAGAACCCCAAATGATGTTCGCTTGCGGATCGACCAGTTCGCGAATGTGGTTGGCGGCTTCGTCAACTTCGAGCAGTTTCATATCATCGCCGCCGATGATCGAGATGATAACGCCCTTCGCGCCTTGCATCGAAACGCCATCGAGCAGCGGATTGGAAATTGCCCGTTCGGCGGCTTCCAGCGCGCGGTTTTCGCCCGAGCCTTCGCCAGTGCCCATCATCGCCTTGCCCATTTCGCCCATCACAGAGCGCACATCGGCAAAGTCGAGGTTGATCAGGCCGGGCATGACCATCAAATCGGTGATCGAACGCACACCCTGCTGCAGAACTTCATCGGCCAGCCCAAAGGCTTCCTTGAAGGTAGTTTCCGCCTTGGCGACGAGGAACAGGTTCTGATTGGGGATGACGATCAGCGTATCGACGTGCTTTTGCAGCTCCTCGATCCCGGCATCAGCCGCGCGCATCCGGCGGGTGCCTTCGAACAGGAACGGCTTGGTAACGACGCCAACCGTTAGCACGCCCTTATCGCGCGCGGCCTTGGCGATCACGGGCGCAGCGCCGGTGCCGGTGCCGCCGCCCATGCCAGCGGCAATAAAGCACATGTGCACGCCTTCGAGAGCGCGCTCAATTTCGGCCATCGTCTCTTCCGCGGCGGCCCGCCCCACTTCAGGACGCGATCCGGCGCCGAGCCCTTGCGTGATGTCAGGCCCGAGCTGGATGCGCTGTTCGGCAACTGAATTGTTCAGCGCCTGAGCATCAGTGTTTGCGATGACAAAATCGACGCCTTCGATCTCAGCCCGAATCATGTTGGCGATGGCGTTGCCGCCCGCGCCGCCGACGCCGATCACAGTGATGCGCGGACGAAGTTCTTCAACCGCAGGTGGACCGATGTTGATGCTCATTTCGCTCTCCAATTAAACCTGAAAGCTCTTGCGAATTTGCAGTGCCTTCAATGCCACGCTTCGACTCGCGCTACCAAACTGGTTATTGTCTTTGTCCACAGTCAAGAATTCGGTACAAATCCATAGAAACAGTCGGTTAGAAATAGGCCTTCAGCGCGCGCCAAATGCGCACCGCCATGCCCATGCCTTTATAGCGATGCGTTTCCTGATAGACCGGCCCGATCGCGCGGATATCTAACGGATCGGCAGCAGCATAAAGAATAAGCCCTGATAGCGAGGAAAACCCCGGCGTCGCGTGGGCATCAACCAGCCCGCGCATCACCGGCGGCTTGCTGATCCGTACCGGCCGACCGAGCGCCGCCTGGGCAAATTCCGCGAGGCCGGTAAGCTCGGCCCCACCGCCAGTGAACACCGCGAGCTGACTCTTTGTTCCAGCAAAACCAAGGCCTTTCAGCGCCCGGTTAACCTCTTCCATGAGCTTGCCCAGCTGCCGGGTAATCACCGAAACCAGTTCAGCGCGCGGTATCCGATTTGCCTCGTCGGCATGGCGGGCTGGCGGACCCTGCTCTTCCTCACCCGGCGCATTGACTGCTACCATCTCGCGGTGATCAGCCGGGCTGGCAATCGCCGACCCGTTGACGCATTTTAGCCGTTCCGCCTGAAAACGACGGATGCCAAAGCCCGAAGCAATGGCGTCGGTTATGTCACCCGATCCCATCGGGATAGTCGCGAGGCCGAGCAACATGCCCCCGGCGTGAACCGAAACATTGGTCACATCGGCACCGAATTCGACCAGCGCCACACCAAGATCGCGCTCCTCCGGCGTCAAACAGGCGTGGGCGGCGGCAACAGGCGAGCCGACCACGGCCTCGACATCGAGGTGGGCGTTCTGCACCGCTTCGGTAATGTTGCGGATTGGCGCGCCATCGGCGAGCAGCACGTGAATATCGACCGCCAGCCGTTCGGCGTGAAGCCCCTTGGGATCGGAAACGCCATGCGCGCCATCGAGCGTATAGTGCGCAGGCTGCGCGTGGAGCACCATCCGGCCTTCGGGCTGGATAACATCGCGGCCAGCAAACAGCAGTTGTTCGATATCGTCCTGTTCAATCCGCCGCCCGCCGATATCAACCTCAACCTGCGCGATCTGGCTGGCGAGCCCCGCACCTGACGTGGCAACCCACACCGAGTTGACTGATACCCCGGCGATCCGCTCGGCGCGGACAACCGCATCGTGGACGGCATCGGCAGCCCGTTTCATATCGGTGACATAGCCGCGCTTTACGCCCTGGCTGAGCCGGTGGGCGGAACCCAGCACGACGAGTTCGCCGGTTTCGGTCAGACCGGCGATCATCGCCGAGATGCGCGCGCTGCCAATGTTCACCGCGCCAAAAACGCGGGCGATACGCGGAGTGGACATCACTCCTTCTCCTTGGTCTTGGGTTTTGCCTTCGCTTCGGTTTTCGGTTCGGCATCGGTTTTGTTTGCCGATGCCAGCTTGGCCGCGTCAGCCTTTTTCGCGGCCGACGCCTTGGCGGCATCGACAGCCCGGTCGGGCACGCGGAAATAGATCCGGTCGGGTGCGCGCATGTCAAAAGCGGTCGCCTTGCCGCCGAGCAGGCGGTTCACCCCATCGAGCCGCGCGAACGACATCAGCGACCGCGCCGCGTCCCGGCTTCCTTCGGGAAGCGCGAGCACCTGGCCGGTGTTGAACGACAGGTTCCAGCGCCGGTTGCCGACCCATTCGGCCTCAGCCACCTTGGGTTTGAGCGCCGGGGCAGCCATCAGCAGTGTCGAGAGCGCCGCAACCTGCTTGCTTGCGCCCGGTCCCGAAACCACCAGCTTGCCGCGCGCACGATCAGGCGAGATCGGTTCGAGTTCATTGCCGCTGGCGTCGATCAGCACCAGCTTGTCAGCCTTGCGCAGCACCGCGTGCGGCGTGCGCTCAACGATATCTATCACCAGCCGATCGGGCAGCTGGCGCGAAACGCGGGCATCTTCCACCCATGAAAGCTGGACAATCTCAGCCCTGATCCGGTCAACATCGAGTTCGGGCATCGGCACGCCAATATCGGCCTGCACGCGCTCATAAACCTTGAGCTCATTCAGCCGTTTGACCCCGCGCACCTCAACCTTGTCGACCGAGAACCCGGCATCGGCAGCGACAGCCGAGAACTGTTTGGAAACCAGCGCCGGCACCCCGGCAATCCGCGCCACCGCAACAGCAATCACCGCTGCCACCGCGAGGATGAAAATCAGGAACAGCCGGTGCAGCGATTCTTCGCTCAGCGGCACCCACGACATAACGGTGTCAAACAGCGAACCGGTTCGAGCCCGCGCATCGCGCATTTGCCGCGCGGTTTTCTGCCGGGCGGCAACCTTGCCGACCGGAGCGCTCTTGCGGCGGATCGTCTGGCTCATTTGGTTGTCCCCTCAGCCGATTTTCCCGCAATGGCTTCCGCAATAATTGCCTCGACCAGATCCTCGTAACTCATGCCGCAATGCTTTGCCTGTTCGGGGACCAGACTGAGCGGGGTCATCCCCGGCTGGGTGTTGACCTCAAGCAGGAACAGCCCCGAAATCCCGCGTTCATCATCCCAGCGGAAATCTGATCGCGTCGCGCCCTTGCAGCCGAGCAGGCGGTGCGCGCGCAGCGCAATGTCCTTGCATGCCGCGATAATTTCATCGGGAATTTGCGCCGGGCAGATGTGTTCGGTCAGGCCGTCGGTATATTTGGAATCGAAATCATAGAAGCCGCTCTTGGGCTTGAGTTCGGTGACGGTGAGCGCCCTATCACCGATCACCGCCGTGGTCAGTTCAAGCCCGCGAATGAATGGCTCGGCAAGCAGCGAGGGGAACTCCTGCCACGGCCCCTTGACGTCGCGGCCAATCGGATTGCCATAATTGCCATCAGCGGTAACAATCGCAACGCCAACCGACGAGCCTTCGTTCACCGGTTTCAGCACATAGGGGCGTTCAAGCGGATCGCGCGCGTACAATTCCTCGCTGTCGACAATCCGACCGCCCGGCATCGGAA
Organism: Novosphingobium sp.; assembly: GCA_031410395.1. Classification (GTDB taxonomy): domain Bacteria; phylum Pseudomonadota; class Alphaproteobacteria; order Sphingomonadales; family Sphingomonadaceae; genus Novosphingobium. The sequence continues at coordinate 905 of JANNZB010000169.1, read as the reverse complement.
TTCCGTGCGGCACCAGCGCCTGCTTGGTCAGTTCCTTGTCAATCGCGATTACCGATGGGGCGAGGCCCGAATGGGTGTAAGTGAGCCCCATCAGGTCCATCATCCCCTGCACGGTGCCATCTTCACCCGGGCAGCCGTGGAGCGCGTTGAATACCACGTCAGACTTGGTTTCGGCGAGCCGCAAGGCGACATCACGGTCCATATCAATCCGCGTGACTTTGTGGCCGCGCGATTCAAGCGCCTTGGCCACGCCCTCGCCCGACATCAGGCTGATGGGGCGTTCGCTGGACCACCCGCCCATGAGGACCGCGACGTGGAGTTTTCCGAGGGTCATGCTGAAATTCTCCCCGGTACGGAGAGGGCTATCGCAATTGGGCTACCACCAACCCAATTTTCGTCATCCTGAACTCGTTTCAGGATCCATCGCGCCTCATGTGCAGGTGCCACAAGGTTTTGAAACGGCCTCGTTGCGCTTCTTTGCGGAGACAGAGCGTCGGGAGAAATGGATCCTGAAACAAGTTCAGGATGACGATGAAGGAGGGATTTTGCTATATGCGATAGCCCATCCGTTTCGCGCAGGATTCGGGTCGTGCCAATCACTTTGCTTCGCCTACTCTTTGAATTTCCCATTCAAGCTCAACACCCGAACAGGCTTTGACCCGCCGCCGCACTTCGTCGCCTAGCGCCTCAATATCCGCGCTGGTCGCGTCGCCGGTGTTGATCAGGAAATTGGTATGCTTCTCACTCACCTGCGCGCCGCCGATGGTCAGACCGCGGCATCCGGCGGCGTCAACAAGTTGCCACGCCTTGTGGCCCTCGGGATTCTTGAAAGTGCTCCCGCCGGTCTTCGAACGCAGCGGTTGGCTGGCTTCGCGGCTCGCCGAGATGCGGTCCATTTCGGCCTG
>JANNZB010000168.1:0-5273 GCA_031410395.1 Novosphingobium sp. | reverse complement strand
GTGGCCAACCTATTTCGAGAAACTGCGCGATTGCCTCAAGCCGGGCGGAACCGCCGTTCTGCAAGTTATCACCATGCGTGAGGACCGCTTTGAATCCTACCGCAGCGGCAGTGATTTCATTCAGCAATACGTCTTCCCTGGCGGGATGCTGCCAACTCCGTCGATCATCACCGATCAGGCGATGCGCGCCGGGCTGTCGCTGTCGCGCGCCGACATGTTCGGCCTCGGCTACGCCGATACGCTGACTGAATGGCGCCGGCGTTTTCAGGCGAATTCGGCGAAAGTCACTCAGCTCGGTTTCGATACGCATTTCCTTCGCCTTTGGGAATACTATCTGAGCTATTGCGAGGCAGGATTTCGCAGTGGCACCATCGATGTTGGCCTCTACGTGTTGAAAGGATAATCATGTTTGAACGTCGCGGATTTTTGGTCGGCGGGCTCGGCCTGATGGCATTGCCATCGGCGCTTGGCGCTGCTTTGCCGATCCCTCCCGGCAACCGGATCGGCTTTGATATCACCCGCAAGGGATCAAAACTGGGTTCGCACGTGCTGAAATTTGCTTCCGACGGCAATCGGCTGACGGTTCTGGTGGATGTCGTGCTAACCTACCGGCTGCTCGGGATCACGCTTTACCGCTATACGCATCATTGCACCGAGATTTGGCAGGGCGGCGAGGTCATTTCGCTTGAGAGCCGCACCAACGATAACGGCAAGCCCTTCAGCCTCAACGCAACACGCGGTCCCGCAGGGCTGACGGTTCAGTCCAGTGGTACACCGCGTTATGTCGCCCCCGCCAATGCTTTGCCCGCGACCCACTGGAACCAGCGCCAGCTGAGCGGACCCTGGATCAACACCCAGACCGGACAGCTTATGCACCCACGCGTTGTGCCAGGCGGGGTGGAAAGGATTGCCGCAGCCAAAGGTGCATCGATCGAAGCGCGGCGCTATGAGCTTACTGGCGATGCCAAGTTTTCGATGTGGTATGATAAAATCGGTTGGGCCGGTCTGAGTTTCAACAAGGGCGGGGCGCTCATCCGCTATGAACGGCAGGCATGATTTCGATGAAGGGCAAGTATGGACGAACGGTATTGGGCACGTGGCGGCGGTGGAGTCTGGCGGTCTTGACGATATTCGGCGCGATTTCTGTCGCCGCCTGTTCGCCGCTGCGCACGTTCAACGCGCTGATGCCAAAGGATGGCGGCTCAAAGCTGCTTATCCAGTCCGCGCCTTATGGCGCTGATCCGCGCCAGACAATGGATATTTACGCGCCAACAGACGCAGCTGGCAAACCATTGCCGATCATCGTCTTTATCTACGGCGGCTCATGGAATTCAGGAACCAAGGCGGGTTATAATTTTGTCGGGCGTGCATTGGCGGCGCGTGGGTTCGTGGTGGCGGTTCCGGACTACCGGCTGGTGCCGCAGGTCCGCTATCCCGCGTTTCTTGAAGATAATGCCACAGCCGTGCAATGGATGATCCACCACGCCACCGACTATAATGGCGATCCGCAACGCGTGGTTGTCGCAGGCCATTCAGCAGGGGCCTATAATGCGGCGATGCTGGCCTATGATCCGCGTTGGCTGGGCAAAGACCGACAGGCCGTGCGCGCGATGATCGGGCTGGCTGGACCGTATGATTTCCTGCCATCAAAAGTCAAAAGCGTGAACGATGCCTTCAGCGGGATTGCCGATCCCGCATCAAGCCAACCGATCAACCGCATCGCGACTGGCGGCGCACCAGCGCTGTTGAGCACGGGCGAGAAGGACACGGTGGTTTATCCGGTCAACAGCGACAAGCTCGCCGCGAAATTGCGCGCGGCAGGCATAATCGCCGAGCGCAAGACTTATCCATCACTCGGTCACGTCGGACTGGTGACGTCAATCGCCAAACCTCTGCGCGGCAAGGCTCCGGTGCTCGACGATATGGCGGCCTTTGCGCACAAATACGCGGATTGACCGGGTGCAGGGCACCAGCTGATTGCCTGCAGGGATGGAACCTTTCGGCCGTCTGACGGTTTAGGAGTTTCAACCAAGTTTGACGATTGGAAATCCCATGCGCAAGTTACTGATGTTAGCAGGAGCTGCCGCGATGTTTGCGGTACCTGTTGCTGCGGTTGCCAAAGACCACGGCGATAAGGGACACAAACACGGCAATAGCCAATTTGAGCGTTATGATCGTGATGATCACGGCAATGGTCATCGGCATGGTTGCCCGCCGGGGCTTGCTAAGAAACACAACGGCTGCCTGCCACCCGGCAAGGCGTGGCGCATAGGCCAGCGGTCTCCCTGGAACAATGATCGTTACGTCGAATATCGCAGCCTGCCGTCGTACTACAGAGATCGTTACCCCTATAATGCAGATCAACGGTACTATTATGAAGGCAATCGCGTCTACACGATCGACCCCACAACTCAGCTGATCCGCAGTATCATAAACGTTCTGCGTTAAATCCGGCCAAATTTCGGGCGGCACTGTGCTAGTTACACAGCGCCGCCCAAAGGCTGTGCCGAAGAGAAGTGCGGCTCCGCATTGATATAAGCGTTCGACTTTATCCCGCTGTTACATTGATAAAGCGGATCCGCGCAAAGCGGCAAGCGCATGGTACGCCGCTGGGAAAAGCGTGGACGACACCCGCGATCTGCTGTTAACGACGCGCAGATGTCTGTTCCTTCGATTTATGATGTGCACCCTTCGCTTGCGCCGATCCTGAACACGGTGCTCGACGCCGTGGTTGTTATGTCTTCCGAAGGCCAGGTAGTGGGTTGGAACGCAACTGCCGAACAGGTGTTCGGATGGTCGTCGGCTGAGGCCACAGGCCAGTTGCTTGTCGACCTTATTGTGCCTCCTCAGCATCGCGCAGCCCATCAGGAAGGCTTGGCTCGCCTCGCCGCTGGCGGGAGCGCCCGCGTGCTCAATCAGTTGATAGAGATATCTGCGCTGTGCCGCGACGGCCGGGAAATACCCATCGAACTGTCAATAACCACCGCCCTCACGGGGCTTAAATCTGTCTTTGTCGGCTTCATACGCGATATCTCTCAACGTCGTGCCGCGGAAGCTCGAATTGAACAACAGGCGCTTGAAGCCCGGTTGAGTTTCGAAATTGCGCATCTGGCAGCAGAATCAGACTCATTTGAGGAAGCGCTGCTTAAAGCGTTGGAGGCAATCTGCGAGATTACCGATTGGCCCGTCGGACACGCATTTGTCACTGCCGAAGGGAACTCCGACGCGCTGATTTCGACGAATGTATGGGCAGAAAGTGTACCTGGAATTGCCGATGAACTGCGCCGCGCCACCGACGCTATCGAATTCGGCCCAGGGGTAGGGCTTCCCGGCATGATATTACAATCAGGTGAACCGGAATGGCTGTCCGACGCGGATAAGGCGGAAAAATTTCCGCGCAAGGGCAAGGGTTTCATGGGCGTGTTCGGCTTTCCGTTGAAGCGGGACGGACAAATCATCGCAGTCCTCGAGTTTTTCTCCAAATCTGCGCACCCGCCCGAACCCGCCTTGCTTATGACTGTCCGAACACTGGGCGAACAGGTTGGCCGCGTGTTTGAACGCAAGCGGACGCAGGATCACGAGAAGCTGCTTCGGCATGAACTCGCTCACCGGGTCAAAAACATCCTCGCTGTGGTCCAGGCGATTGCCCAACAAACCTTTGGCAAGGCAACTTCGATCGAAGATGCCTACGCTATTTTCTGCGGCCGATTGTTGGCGGTTGCACATGCGCAGGACCTGCTGGTTTCGCAGAATGTCGAGGGCACCACTCTGGGCGAGATTATCGATGGGGCGCTGCGGGGTTCAGGGGTCGCAGACAATCGAGTATCTGCATCTGGTCCACACGTCGCTATTTCACAGCGCCATGCTGTAACGATCTCACTGGGGATTCACGAACTCTGCACGAACGCGCTTAAATACGGGGCGCTCAGCGTGGAGAGTGGCTCTGTTTCGATCTCCTGGGGAGAAATAGACGTTGCTGGGACCCCCTCATTCGAGTTCGAATGGAGAGAGTCTGGCGGCCCGCCCGTTGTTGCGCCGCAGATCAAAGGCTTTGGCAGCAAATTGATCGAACGCGGCCTTGCCAATGAACTTGGTGGCAAGATCGAATTGAAATACGATCCGCTTGGTGTTGTGTGCCGTTTCACTGTGCCACTGCAAACCACGAAATCATGAAAGCTAATGTGCAAAATCTGAGCCTGCGAGCAGGCTTTTTCCACAGTTTGAAATAATTAGAGGGCATTATTTTCAAATGCAGGGAACTCTATGATGAGTTCGGTGTTAAGGGTGTAGGGATCATAGGAGTTGGGAACATTGGAATTAGTTCAGCCGCTATTGGTCGTTGAAGACGAACCATTGATCAGGATGAACGTTGTAGAGGTGTTGGAGGCCGGTGGTTTCACTGTCGACGAAAGCTCCGATGGCGGCGCTGCGTTAACCGACATTGACGGCCGGGAAGTTCTGCACGGATTGATCACGGATATTCAGCTAGGCTCTGGCGCTGACGGCTGGCAAATAGCTCGCCATGCCCGCGAGAAATTTCCCAATGTTGCAGTGGTCTATATGTCAGGAGACAGCGCCGAAGCGTGGTCAGCTGAAGGCGTACCCAACAGCATCATGCTGCAAAAACCTTTTGCTGATGCCCAGTTGTTGAGCGCTGTGACAACTTTGCTGGCGGCTGCAGGCTCTCACGCGGTGCCGGCAGATCCGCCAAGCAAATAACGCATAGCGTTCAGCTTTCAGCATGTTTGGCGGCGTCACCTCAGAAAACCGACAAGCAAAACCAGATCAGCTTGTGCATTCAGCGGAGTGTCTCTTGACGCTGTGCGGTTGAGGTCGTTGCGAACCCGCAGCGGCGCTTCTTTCTAACGCGCGCAGATCCAGACCCCGTGTTTCTTGGCCATAGCGTAGTATCGGGATCAGCGAGAGTACGGTAGGAACAAGGATTGCTATGGCTGGGTGACCGATGGTCGGAATCATCTCGACCAGACCCAGCGCCTGCGCGGCCAGCCCGCCTGCTTTTGTGCAGGCTGCAACCCAGCCGGTTGCGCGCCTGCGGGCCCGTAGGCCAAATTCTCGGCAGTACAGGGCAGGTTGATCGCAATGGTCCCATTGGTCCCGGCCAGCAGCAGCGCGATAGGCAAGGCCGGGCTTCCCTGCGAGATCGCGAAGGTTGCGACTGGCAGCGGAGAAGCCGCAGCGGGCGTGAGGCGGTATTGGGCCGCCACGTCAGGCATGGCGAAATTAACGATGCGGGCTTCATCGCATAAATTGCC
>JANNZB010000167.1:0-3887 GCA_031410395.1 Novosphingobium sp. | reverse complement strand
CAGCCCGCTCCCCCGACCGGCCACCCATAGCCTGCTATTTTAGGGTGGCCCGGGCGGGGGAGTGGGCTGGCGCTGCACCGATGGAAATCGGAAAATTCTAAAGCGTTTTGCGGAACGGCAGCCGCTGCCACTGGGTTAGCGATCGCCAGGCCCATTCGACCGGGCCTTGCCGGAACCGCGCCAGCCACCAAGGACTTGCGCAGAGCATTACTATCCAGCTCGCCAGCACGAACGGCCAATAAAACCGCTCGGGCACCGCGCCTTGCAGTCGCAGGCCCCAGCCATAGAAGAGCCCGACCATAATCAGTGAGCAGCCGAGGTAATTGCTTAGCGCCATGCGGCCAACCGCACGGATGCGGCGGCCCAGCCATCCAATCGCGGGGCGCCGGGCAATCAGCACCAGGAACGCGGCATAGCCCACACCCATCGCCAGATGTGGCGTCGCCAGCCACGAACCGAGTATCGCGCTCATCATTTCGGGTCGGAAATCTTGCGACCAGGCAATCGCCGTGAGGGCCAGGGTTAGCAATCCTCCCACGCCTATTCCCGCCCATGCCGTCATATGCAACTGCCGCCGGGTCCATCCGCCGCTGAAAAAACCGCCACGCAGAAGCCCCATTCCGATGAGCATCAGCGGCAAAGTCTCGCCGATAGTATTGAGCGCAATCAGCAGCGGCAGCCCGCTTTGCTTGTTCATTTTGTAGCGGACAAGTGCCATGTAACCGCCGCGCTCATGCAGCACCTCGGCCCGGGTGTCGCGGCGGTCTGCTTCGACTTGGCGGGTCAGCTTCGCCTTTTCGGCGGGCAGTGAAGAGTTCGCCGCCAGACGCGCCTCGGCGAGCACAGGTTCTATGTTTGAGGCCATGCCTCCGCCGTGCCAGACGGCGAAAGCGAGCAGTGCCACCGGGATCATCGACCTAACTGGCAGATGCCGCAGCAGCAGCGCGAAAAAGCCGCAAAAGGCATAGGTGAACAGGATATCTCCCCACCACAGCAGGGCAAAGTGCAAATAGCCGATCACCGCCAGCCATGCGAGCCGCCGTGCCTGCAGCAGATCACCATTGCGGCCCGATGCCTCGCCCCCCTCAATAAACAGCACCATACTGGCCCCGAAAAGCAGACTCAGCAGAGCGCGCATCTTTCCCTCAAACAGGACCATTACGGCGGCAAAGGCGAAATGATCACCGCCCGTCACAGTCCCGTTCCAGTCTGGGGTTATCGTCGCTGCGATCGGCCCGGCAAAACCTTCAATGTTGACCGCAAGGATGCCGAGCATGGCAACTCCGCGGATCAAGTCGAGGGCGTCGATCCTGTCACCAGCCGTGCTGGTCATCACTTCAGTTCTTCGCAGCCACGCAAGTGAACCCGTTGGCGGCGAGCTTGCCGCAAGCAGCGCGCGCTCCTGCCTCACTGAAACCGCCCGCCTGCAACTTCGTCACTGCGCCGCTCGCCACGTTAATACGGGCGTGGCCAGATATTTCTGGTCTGGCCTTCAATCTGGCCCACAAAGCATCAGCATTGGCGGACACGCCAAATGCGCCGAGCTGCACCCGCCATGGTCCGGCGGCGGCTGTTGGCGCGGCAACAGGTGCTGGCAAGGCTGGTTTAAGCAGCGGGGGTTTTGCCGCCGCGACGCCTACGGGTGCTGGCTGGGGCGCGGGACGCAGCACCGCAGGCATTGCACTCGCGGCCGGGCGTGCATAGTCTGCCCCGGCGGTTCGCGGGCTTGATCCGCTGGAGACGCGCTCAGCAGCGGCGACAGCTTCTTCCGGAGTCGGCAAAGTAGGCGAAGCCGCCGCTATGCGCACCGGCGGTATTGCCGCTGGCAGCGCCGCAGTAGGCGGCGGAGCAATTGCGCCCAGATCGGCAGCCGCAAGCTCGCGGATACGCATGGCATCAGTATCGGCTGAGATTTGTTGAGATAACGCTGCGCCTTGCTGACGTTGGGCCAGCGGAATGTAACCATCCATTTGCTGCAGGCCCGGCCCTGCCTGCGCCAGCCCGGACCCTCGCGCCAAACTCATCAAAGCATAGGCCCGAACCCAGTCTTTGGGCATCAGATCACCGTTGAAATGAGCGATGGCGATCAAATACTGCGCGCGGGGATCGCCGCGCTCAGAAGCCTGCTTGACATAAGGCAACGCCATAGTGTGCTCGCCGCGATCAAACAGCATCAGGCCATATTCATCGGCGGCACGAATATGGCCCTGCGCGGCGGCCTTGCCGTAATAGAGTTCGGCCTTTTTAAGATCCTGCGGTAGCCCTTTGCCCCACTTGTAAGCCTGCGCCATATTGAACTGCGCATCGGCATCGCCCTTTGCGGCTGGACCCTGCCATTCTTTCACTGCGGAGGAGTAATCTCCGCGCGACCAGGCATCGACCCCAGCCTTGATATCGGCCGCCGCTGGCAAGCTGAACAGGCAAACCGCTGCGCAAACCGGAAGGACAATTCGGCGGACATTCATAGCCTATTCCCTTTGAACCTGACGCCATCGCGGCGCGATAACCATCAGTCTGCCACATGTTCCTTGCGCGGCAAAGCCCGCAGCCGAAAACGCGTTTACCCTTAGCAGAAGAATAATTCACTGCGGCAGCGTTAAGGGAAAATTAGGGAGAATCTGGTTTTTATAGGCGGAATATATGGGCGCTCTGCATCCAAGGGGATTTAATTTTGCGCGTACTGGCACTCGCTTCACAGAAGGGCGGATCTGGCAAGACAACGCTGGCCGGCCATCTTGCCGTGCAGGCGCAGCGCGCTGGCGCTGGGCCGGTCGTGCTCATTGATATCGATCCGCAAGGCAGCCTTGCCGATTGGTGGAACGAGCGTGAGGCCGAATTCCCGGCCTTTGCCCAAACTACAGTATCGCGGCTGGCTTCCGATTTGCTGGTGCTACGTCAACAGGGTTTCAAGTTGGCCGTTATCGATACCCCGCCGGCGATCACGATGGCGATCCAATCGGTGATCGCAGTGTCCGAACTCATCGTCGTTCCAACCCGTCCAAGCCCGCACGATTTGCGCGCCGTGGGTGCCACGGTTGATCTGTGCGAACGCGCAGGCAAGCCGCTGCTGTTCGTCGTCAATGCTGCAACCCCCAAGGCGAAGATCACCAGCGAAGCCGCCGTTGCGCTGTCCCAGCACGGAACCGTCGCGCCGATCACGCTGCACCACCGCACCGACTATGCGGCATCGATGATCGATGGTCGCACTGTGATGGAAGTCGATCCGATGGGGCGTTCGAGCCTCGAGGTCACCGCATTGTGGAACTATGTGTATGACCGGCTGGAAAAGAATTTCCGCCGCACCGTTTTCGCCGCAGCCCCGCAATCGCAAGGCGCGCCAGTTGCCGCTGGCTACAGCCGGCCTGTTGGTGGCTTCGGCCGCCGCGTTGCCGGATCATAGGGGGCGGACTGATGGACACCGGCAAACCCCTCGCCTCACTTTCAACGGTGCTTCTGGCACGCAAGGGCGCGGCCAAGCCGGTCGCAACGCCTGACCTGCATCAAGCCGAAATCGTGCCGATCACCCGCAATGGAGACAGCCCGCCAAGCGAAGTGCGCCGCCAGCAGGACCGCATCTCGGGTGCCTTTACGACGAAGCCAGCAGCTTCGCGTACAGCCACTTTTGCCCGTGGCGGCAAGGCTGCCTTTACGCTTCGGCTCGACGAAGAACGGCACCTGCGTCTGCGGCTGGCCTGCACCGCATCCAATCGCTCGGCCCAGCAGTTGGTGACCGACGCGCTCGATGCGCTTCTCGATAGCATGCCCGAAATCAATGCGATGGCCGGAGAAATCCGGCGCAAGCGCAGCAATTGAATCTCAAGGGGATATGACCATGGCCTCCGCTTCATTGAAGAACCGCCTGATGATGGCCGCGGGCGCCGCGCTCG
>JANNZB010000166.1:0-1944 GCA_031410395.1 Novosphingobium sp. | reverse complement strand
GTCGCAACGCCATGGCTGCCCAGATCTTGCGATCGGCATAGATAATCATCGCCACGCTGAGCATTAAAGGCAGCGCGATCAACAGGATGCCGCAGATTGTTGCGAGGCCCCATGCAGCCTCGTAGGAGAGGCCGATGCCTTGGAAGAAAGAAGTCATACTGCTTTTTCCCCCTTTCCTTTTTCGTCTTCCTGAACTTGTTTCAGGATCCATCGTGCCGCTATGCTCAGTTCTCTCCCGTTACGCGCAGCCTCACCATCGGCTCGCTCAGCGCCATTTCTGCTGGAACTGCGCGTCGTGAAAAATGGACCCTGAAACAAGTTCAGGGTGACGGAAGTGGGGGTGGGAATGTGTTGCAAAGTCATTCCGCGGCCTCCGCTTGGATTTCGCCGTGGAGCAGTTCGGCCGAACAGCGCTGCATGGTTTCGCTAGCGCGGGCTATGGGGTTGGTGAGGTAAAAGTCTTTGATTGGATAGGATTCTATCACGCCCGCCGTCTTCGTCTTGTCCTTGCCAGCCTTGGGCAGCGCGCCGTAATTTGCTAGTCCCTCAACCCCTAGCGCCGGGACCGCAGCGATCATCGCCGCCCTCAATCCGTCGAAGGAATCAAAGCCAACCGAGACCCCCAAAGCATCGGCCATTGCCCGTAAAATCGTCCAGTCTTCACGCGCATCGCCGGGAGAAAATACAGCTTTATCAGCGAATTGCACTCGGCCTTCTTTGTTGACGTTGGTTCCGGCCTTTTCGCTGAAGGCGGCAGATGGCAGGATAATATCGGCGGCATGCGCGGCCTTGTCGCCGTGGTGGCCGATATAAACCACGATGGAATCTGCGAATTTGGCGTAATCCACCTCGTCCGCGCCCAAGGAAATCAGTAACTTGGGCTTGGCTGCAACGAGATCAGCGATGCCGCCCCGCTGCGCATAGCCGATCATCAGCCCGCCCATACGGCTTGCCGCCATGTGCAAGATATTGAAACCATTCCAGTATTCGCGAACCAAAGATAATGGCGCAATAGTGGTCAAACATGCTTTCAATGCGCCCTGTGCAAGGCCAGAACCGCCCAGAATAACGGCCGGCCGCTCGGCTTTGGTCATTGCCTCTGTCACCGGATCAGGCAAATTGCCCAACACCGCGAGATCGTTTCCAAGGAACGTCGCCGGGTAAGTCGTCTCCCATACGGGCCCAACGACAAAAACCTTGGCCCCGCGCTTCACCGCTTTGCGGATGCGGACATTGACCAGCGGCGCCTCAGTGCGAATATTGCTTCCAACGATCAAAATTGCGTCCGCCGTCTCGATGCCTGAGAAGCCCGAATTGAAGTTCACCGCTGCAAGGTTCGAACAATCATAATCGAGCCCCGTCTGGCGGCCCTCAAGCAAAGTCGACCCCATCGCCCCGGCCAAAGCCTTCGCCGCGAACATCGTTTCGCAATCGACCAGATCGCCCGCCACCACGCCCACCGAAGCACCCGGCCTCACCTTGGCAATCGCTCCGAAAGCCTCGTCCCAGCTCGCCGCGACCAGCTTGCCATTTTTGCGCAACCACGGGCGATCAAGCCGCCGCTTGGTCAGGCCATCGACCTGATAGCGCGCCTTGTCCGTAATCCATTCCTCGTTGATGTCATCGTTGTTGCGCGGAAGAATGCGCAGCACTTCGCGGCCCCGGCTATCGAGCCGGATATTCGCCCCGCAGGCATCGGACACATCAATCGACAGCGTTTTCTTGAGTTCCCAAGGCCGCGCCTCGAAGGCATAGGGCTTGGAAGTCAGCGCGCCGACCGGGCACAGGTCTATGACATTGGCCGACATTTCATGCCGTGCGGCTTTTTCAAGGTAAGTGGTGATCTGCATCTCCTCGCCGCGATAAAGCGCGCCGATTTCATCGACCCCCGCCACTTCCTCGCTGAACCGCACGCAGCGGGTGCAGTGGATGCAGCGGGTCATC
>JANNZB010000165.1:0-2183 GCA_031410395.1 Novosphingobium sp. | reverse complement strand
CACGACAGCCCCGAGGGCATGCGCCGGTTCCGCCACGCGACGACTGAGACTGCTGGCTTCTACAACACCGTTGGCTTTAACGACGACACGCGCGCTTTCCTCTCGATTCCGGCGCGGCACGATCTCGCGCGGCGCATCGATTGTGGATTCCTCGCAGAGCTCGTCGTTGACCACCGCTTGGAGGACTGGGAAGCCGCCGACCTGGCACGCGGCCTGGCTTACGACTTTGCTAAGGCGGCCTACCGCCTGTGAAGCTGTCAACCGCAACGCTGGCCCAACTTTCGCCGGACGTCGAACGCTTCGATTATGACCGCGATGCCCAAGCCGTCGGCATCGTTCACTTTGGCATCGGCGCATTCCACCGCGCACATCAAGCCTGGTACACCGACCGCGCCATGGACGGTGGCGACCGCGGTTGGACAATTGCTGGCGTTTCGCTGCGCTCGCCCGCTGTGGCCAAACAGTTGAACCCGCAAGATGGCCTTTACACGGTTGTCGAGCGTTCGGCGCAAGGAGACAAGGCGCGGCTCATCGGCGCAGTCCGCGAGGTTCTTGAGGCCCCGCGCGATCCGGCTGCCTTAGCGGCCCGGCTCATTGCGCCGACCACGCACATCGTCAGCTTGACGATCACCGAGAAAGGCTATTGCCGCGCGCCCGACGGAACGCTTGACCTTGGCTTGGCGGGCGGCGGCAGCATCTATTGGCACCTGACAGGCGCTATGCGCGAACGTCGGTCCGCGGGCATTTCCGGCCTGACCCTGCTTTCGTGCGACAACGTGGCCGGCAACGGCAGTCAGCTGCAGCGCCTGATGGCCGAGTACATGGAGCATCATGCCCCCGACATGCGGGCATGGTTTGAAACGGAATGCGTGTGCCCGTCGACTATGGTCGACCGCATCGTCCCTGCAACAACGAGCGATGACGTCGCCATGATTGAGCGGGAGTTGGGCCTGCGCGATGAGGCAGCGGTTCTGACCGAGCCTTTCAGCCAATGGGTGATCGAGGACCGCTTTGCCGGACCGCGCCCGCGCTGGGAGGCGGTCGGAGCACAACTGGTGGTTGACGTGGCACCATACGAGACTGCCAAACTCAGGATGCTCAACGGGGCGCACTCAGCCCTAGCTTATCTCGGGCTAGAGCGAGGACACATGTTCGTCCACCAAGCAGTCGGCGATCCGGTCCTTCGTCCACTGATCGAACGGCTAATGCGCAACGAGGCAGCAGCCAGCTTCACCGCAGCACCAGGCCAGAATTTGGCCCTCTATGCGGACGCGCTGCTCGCCCGCTTTGCCAATCCTTCGCTCAACCACCGCCTCGCCCAGATTGCGATGGACGGTAGTCAGAAGATTACGCAGCGCTGGCTGGAGACGCTTGCAGCCCAAGCAGCGAAGGGACAGCACTGCGCTGCGATACTCGCTGCACTCGGGGCATGGCTGCGCTACATCCGCGGCGATGCTTTTACCGTGGACGATCCGCTCGCCAGCCTGTTGCAGAAGGCTTGGCAAGGAACCGAGCTATCCGCGGTTGCCAGGACTCTGTTCCAGCCTGGCGGGATCTTGGCGGGCATATGGTCGCCGCTGCCGGAGGACGTTGCACTCATGGGCAAGATCACGGCATAGTTTGGTCAGATCATAGCGTTTGAAATTCACTTGGTTTTTTAGGACAGGCTAATCGGGGATCCAGGTCGAAAAATCCAACTGGCCATAATATTGTCGCGGGCCCCATACGCCATACCCCTGTATTCCTCGTCACCACCCTGCGGCCGGTAATTGGATTAGCAGAACTCGGAGCACTCACTTTGACGCGAGACGCAGATGTCACCCCAACAGCTCCCCCACCTCCACCTTCAGCGGAACCGCCAGTTTCTCTATAACAATATCCTCGGGTTCCTGCGCCCATCCTCTCTGCTTCATCGCCCCCCGCGCATGTTGTGGTCGCCAACGGCGTAAATGTTCATCGATGCGCCGAAGATGGGCGGTTCGTGGCAGATGTCATTCTGGCGTACCCAGCCCAGCAGCTGCGACAGTGCATCGACCTGATCGTCAAACCGGCTGTTGGGAAACCCGAGAAGCTCGGACGTCAACTCAGCCCGCCACGAGGCGTCTTCGGGCAGGTAGTCACGGCCCGCTTCGATTATTGCGCTGACTCCGAGCGCGCGCGTAAGCTTGTCGCCTTCGGGCCGC
>JANNZB010000164.1:0-8249 GCA_031410395.1 Novosphingobium sp. | reverse complement strand
CCCGCCAGTTCGCGCAGCAACTGGAACAGGCGAACGCGGGTCAGATGCTTTTTTTCCGAGCGCGAAGGGAACAGCAGCCGCCCCCCGCCTTCTCGCAGCACCAACCATTTTGACAGCGCCTGCATTGCCCGCGTGCTCACTGGGACCATCCGCTGTGCGCCGCCCTTCCCCGTCACAGTCAAAAATGGCGCATCGCGTGGGACGGCATTGAGCGGCAAGGAAACCAGCTCGCTCGCGCGCAGGCCTGAGCCATAGAGCAGTTCGAGCAGGGTAAGCATTCGCGACCCCGCAGCCCCTCCCCCCAGCGCCTCGGCCTCAGCCAGAGCGAACAGCCCATCCACCTCGGCGTGCGAAAGCAGGCGCGGTAGCGGGCGGCGGATGCGAGGGCGTGGTAGCGCGGGCGATGGATCATCCTTGCGAAGCCCCTCGTCCTGCAGAAACGCGTAATACTGGCGCAGCGCCGAACATTTGCGGGCAAGGCTGGATGGGGCGAGTTCCGCCCATGCGCTGCCCAGCGATGCCAGCGCGGGGCCGTCAGCAGCTACCAGATTACCGAGCAACTCCTCTGCACCTTCAAGGTCGCGGCGATAGGCGGCAATGGTATTGGCGGCTGCCCCGCGCTCTGCGGAAAGCATTGCCAAAAAGTCTTGGATCGCCGCGCTCAGTTTAGCCCCTTGCCACCGCTTCGGCAGCAATCATCCGCGCATCAGCCTCAAGCCCCACCCGGTTTAACGCCGCGACAATGTGATAGAGGTTGCGTGCGGTCATCTTATCCCAGCCGGAGCCCTGCATGCCTGCGCCTGCGAGCAGCGCCACCAGCGTCGGGTTGCCGACTTCTGCCGCCTTGTCGATCAGCGCGGTCCAGCGTGAAGGGCGATCAAGCGTGAAGGCATATTCCTTGGAAAGGTCCGTCGCGCTGTTCATCGGAAGCCGTCCCAGTCCAGCTAGACTGGCAACCAGAAATTGCGTCCGGCGTGCATCCTCGCTCTTGTCATTTCCGTGAAAGGTGGCGATTTGATCGCTGGTCACCTGACCGCGCCGCGTCGGCTGAACCAGCGTCAACATTGCCCAGCCATCGCTGCCATCGGGAACGACCGATCCCCAGCGCAGCGCGTTGCCGTCAAGCCCCGCAGCCAGCATTGAAGCAATCAGCGCGGATGCATCCGCTGCCCAGCCGCTATCAACAGGCAGCCGCGCAGACGCATAGGCAGTCAACACCTGACGGCTGTAGTATTCAGGAGATCCCGCCACACCCCACAGCTGCTTGATCGCGGCGAGTCTGTCCGCCGGCGCCGAGGCCAAATAAGCCGACTGCAGTGCCCCGGCGCGATCGGCCCAATCGCCCGACCCGCCAGCCGAATAAATCTGGCTGTAGAGGTCAACCATGGCCGCGCTCGAAAGCACGCCAGCCGCACCCGCCTGATCAGCTGCCGCCGCACGCGTGGCAAGCGAGGCCGCAGGAGATGTGGCAGCGTAACCGCGCATCGAAACGGGTGAACTGGCGAGCAGGCCGGCTGGAGGCTCAAGCCCTACCGCCAGAGCAAGGCCATATCGCCACGGGGTCAGGCCCTGAACATTGTCCCATTCGATGGTTACGGCGCGCTGCGCCCGTCCGGCTGAGCCTGCATATTTTTGCGCGAGCAGCATATCGATCCGCTCAAGCCCATTTCCCAGTGCTATGCGGTCAAGCTCTGTCATCCCGCGCGTGCCGCCGCTGGAAAATGCATTGCAAATAGCCTGCATCACCCGCCATTGCTGGTCCTTGCGCACTCCCCCCTGCCAGGAAACCATTGGGCAAGCACCAGTGAAATCACCGCTCGCCGCATAGGCATCGATTGCCGCCTGAGTGAGTAGCGGATTGTAATTCGCAGCGTCCACATCCTGCGCCAGCGCGCGTGCCGCCGGGCCTTCACCCATGCGGACCAGCAGCGCGGTGCGGATCGCCACAAAATCAGCTGCCTGCATCCCCGCAGGCGCATCGAGTCGCGACGACAGCGCCCGCCGGAGCAGGATATGCCCCCACCTCGATATGATCTGACCATTGTTGCCGGCCATAACCGCGCCCACCAACGAGGCATCCTGACGCGCCAGACTCCAAGATGGCAGACCGCCCTCGCTTTCATCAAGCAACCCAAGATGCTTCATCTCACGGCGCGCGCCGGGTGGCATGTCGATCTTGGGCTTGTTACTAAGCAACGCGGTCAACTGTTCCGGCGTCATCGTCGCCAGCTTGTCGAGCGAAGGCAGGTTTGCAGGCAGCGCCACGGGCGGAGCAACGGCAGCCACGCCAGAACCCGCCGTATCCACAACCGCACCCGCGCCTGTCACCCCACCAGTGCCAGTTCCTGCACCATCGCTTGATGGTTTGGTAGCACTCGCAGGTTTCACAGCGGCAGGTTCTGGAGCGCGTGGTTTTTCGCGTGTTGCGGGTTTATCAAATCCTGGGGGCAGTACCGATTCCGGCCCCTGCTGCGCCCAAACCAGCGCCGAGGTCAACAGCGCGCCGGTGCCGATCAACAGGGCGGCTGGGCCGAACAACAGATTGACGCGCTTCACTTTACTGCCCCTGGAACTGGCAGATCCTGTGATATTTCGTGCACCTGCTCACGTCCTCCATCAAGCCACGCAGTGATGACGAGCGCCACCAGAACGGTCGTAACAGCCATTAGCACGCCCTTGCGATTTAGCACGTTATCATCCGCTCTGGTCCTAACCACGCCTGATCGGCATGGCCTGTAGTTTGCACAGCCGCTTATCGCATCTATAGGCGCGGCTCAATGGAACTTGACGAACATCATATATCAGGCCCCGAAATTGAGGCGCTGGCCCTGCGAATTGACCGGTCAGTGGTTCTCGTTGGTCTGATGGGTGTGGGCAAGACCACGGTGGGACGCAAGCTGGCAGCGATGCTGCATTTGCCCTTTGCTGATGCCGATGAAGCGATCGAGCAGGCGGCGCAGCTTTCCATCCCCGAAATATTTGAGCGGCACGGAGAGGCGGAATTCCGTGACGGCGAGCGACGAGTAATCGCCCGGTTAATTGGTGAACAGGGAAATAGGCACCAGGTCATAGCCACTGGCGGAGGGGCTTTCTGCAATGCCGCAACCCGCGCGCTGATCCTTGAACGGGCCATCGCAGTGTGGATCGATTCGGAAATCGACGTGCAGGTCGAACGCACCGCGCGCCGGGATAACCGACCCTTGCTTCGCCAAGGTGACCCCCGCGAAACCCTGCTCCGGCTGAAGGGTGAGCGAGAGCAGTTCTACGCGCAAGCGCCAATCCACGTCATAAGCGGCAAGGCCGCGCACACCCGAACTGTCGAGCAAATCTGCAAGGAAATTGCCGCATGGCTGTAATCCCCGTCAACATTGCCAACCGACCTTACGAGGTGCGCGTCCAATCCGGTCTTATCACGCGTATTGCACAGGAATGTGGTGGATTGCTGCGTAAGGCGCGCGTGCCAATCATCACTGATAGCAATGTGCACGCGCGCTATGCGTCCGCGGTTGAGGCCTCTTTTGCTGCCATGGGAAAACAGGTTGTTTGGCGCATTTTGCCTGCGGGTGAACAGACCAAAAGTTGGGAAGTGCTGGCCGAAACTGCAGATTGGCTTCTTGCCGAGGAGGTTGAGCGAAAGGATTACATTATCGCGCTGGGTGGCGGGGTGATTGGCGATCTCACAGGCTTTGCCGCAGCGATCCTCAAACGCGGCTGCAATTTCATTCAAGTGCCGACGACCCTGCTCGCGCAGGTAGATTCAAGCGTTGGCGGCAAGACGGCGATCAACAGCAACGCCGGTAAAAACCTCGTCGGCGCGTTTCATCAACCATCGCTGGTGCTCGCTGACCCTGACACTCTCGACACCCTTCCGCCGCGCGAAGTGGCTGCCGGCTATGCCGAGGTGGTGAAATACGGCCTGCTGGGCGACGCAGCTTTTTTTGCATGGTGCGAGGCGAACGGCGCGAGCCTTCTTGCGGGCGATCACGCCTCGCGCGAATATGCCATCGCCGCATCCGTAGCCGCAAAGGCGCAGATCGTTGCCGAGGATGAGTTCGAAACCACGGGCAAGCGCGCGCTGCTCAACCTTGGTCACACATTTGGCCATGCGCTTGAGGCGCAAACTGGCTTCAGCGACCGTTTGCTGCACGGCGAGGGCGTGGCGATGGGCATGGTTCTTGCGGCCCGCTATTCGGTGCGGCGCGGGCTGATGGATGTAAGTGATGCGGCGCGAATAACAGCACACTTTGACGCGATCGGTCTACCGCACCGGGTTTCAGCACTTGGCCTCAATTGCGATGGACATGCTCTCACTGGGCATATGCTCCACGACAAAAAAATGGATGCAGGCACCCTGGCCTTCATCCTGATGCGCGGAATTGGATCAGCGTTTGTCGCGAAGGATGTGGAACTGGCTGATGTTGCCGCGTTCCTTGACGGCGAACTAGCTACATAGGCTACAAGCCACCGGCTGAATTTCGGTTGCGCATGATCACCAGTGGGTTACCTTCCGGCCACAAGCACCGGAAAGGGCAGATATGACCGCCGCAGAAGCCACCCCCGAACTTGAACTCCCCGCACATGACCGCGCCTTCCTTGGTCATCCCAAAGGTCTCGGCTATCTCGCTCTGGTCGAAGGCTGCGAGCGGTTTTCGTATTACTCGATGCAGACGCTGCTTGTGCTCTACATGGTCAAATATCTGCTGCTGCCCGAACATATCGGTAATGTTATTGGGCTCGATTGGCTGCGTGAACATCATTATCAGGGGCTCTCTGGTCAGCCGCTGTCGTCGGCCATCTTCGGCGATTACTCATCGCTCGTTTACCTTACGCCGATAATTGGCGGCTTTATCGCCGACCGCTGGCTGGGCCGCCGAACAACTGTTCTGCTTGGCACAATGGTCATGGCGCTCGGCCATTTCCTGATGGCGTTTGAGGGCAGTTTCCTGTTCGCGCTGATAACGCTGATCGTGGGTGTTGGCCTGTTCAAAGCCAATTTGGCCAGCCAGATCGGCGAGCTCTATTCAGACAATGACTTCCGCCGCGCGATGGCTTTCCAGATTTACTACATCGCCATCAACGTCAGTGTCATCGCCGCGCCGCTGGTTTCAGGAACGCTGGGTGAAAAGGTCGGCTGGCATTGGGGATTTGGCACAGCGGGCGTGGTGATGGTGCTCGGCATGCTGGTCTATTTATCCGCTAAACCGTGGCTGCCTGCCGACAATCGCCCGAGCAAAGCCACCACCGCCACCGCGCGCGCGCCGATGGACCGCCGTGATTGGCTGCGACTGGCTGCGCTGATCATCATGGTGCCGATTATAGCGGTTACGCTGCTGACCAATCAGGAAATATTCAATGCTTATCTGGTCTGGGCGGACGAGCAGTTTGCGCTGTCATTCTTCGGAATTACCATGCCCACCAGCTGGATGATCACAATTGACGCAACCTTGAGCTTTTCCATGCTGGTGGCAGTCGTCGCTTTCTGGAAATGGTACGGAAAGCGGCGACAGGAGCCTGACGAATTAGGAAAGATGATCATCGGCAGCGTGCTCGTAATCGCAGGGGGACTATGCCTTGTCATCGCATCGGCAACGCACGGTGCGGGCAAGATCGGTTTATTCTGGCCGCTGATGTTTCACTTTCTAAACAGCATTGGCTTTGCCATGATTATGCCGGTCAGCCTTGCGCTGTTTTCACGACTGGCGCCAAAGGCGATAACCGCTTTCACCATCGGAATCTACTCTCTGAGCTTCTTTACCGCGAACAAGATCGTCGGCACTGTTGGAGGCTGGTACAGTTCGATGCCGACCACCCATTTCTGGTTGCTTCACGTGGCGAGCGCCTGCGTTGGGCTGGTTGCCTTTACCCTGTTCAAACTTTTCGTCGCGCCGCGCCTGATGAACGATTCGGACTGAAGTCGATTTGCCCTTTTTCAGCCAAAAAGCGCAATCGCCTGCATCCCGGCCATTACCGGCGCACCGTCCGCATTCCACATGCGCATCACCTGACTTGAACAGCCGTTTTCGGCATAGTCCCCGGTTGATCGAAGCAGCCACCAGCCATCGCGGGTCACTGGCGCGGCAGTGAGAAGATTGGACTGCCAGGTCATTGAGCTGACCGGGGTCCCGCGCGACATCAGCGGCATTACGCCCGGCGGCAGGACATCGGCGATCAGCAGCATTTCGGCCATTGGATCGATGCCAGCACGGTCCTTCAGCCGCACCCACCAGCACATGTCGGGGCGCTTGTCTGCGCCTTTGGGCAGAGCGAAACCGGCGTCAAAATAGTTGGCAACAAAGCTCGGCATATGCGCGTGCGGGCGATAGGGTTCGGCCAATTCGGGGGGAATTACATGTTCAGGCGGCGGGCAGTCGTTAAGGTGAACGCTGCTGTCCACCGGCCCCATGAACACGAAGGTCGCGGTAAGCACAACCTCGCCTTCGCGCATCAGTTCGACCGCGATCCACTTGGCGTTCTTGCCCCGCCGCAGCACCCGCGCGCGAACATCAATCTCGCCGTAAACCGGCCCGACAAAGCTGACTACGGCCGAGCGCAAGGGCGGCAGACTATCCCCGCCCACCTCCATTGCGGCGGTCAGAGAAACTGCGCTGGAGAACCCGCCATAGGCAGTGCGGCCCTGATGCCATTCCTGCGGCACAGCGAAAACAAAGCCGCAATCGTGCCGCTTTGCCGCCGCAATCAGTGCGGAAAACGTCACTCCAGCTCCAGAATAACCGCATCGACCGCCAGACTCTCGCCCGCTGCCGCATTAACCTTCTTCACCGTGGCAGATTTCTCTGCGCGGAGGATGTTTTCCATCTTCATCGCTTCGACCACCGCGAGCGGCTGTCCGGCTTCGACCTTGTCGCCCTCTTTGACGTTGAGCGACACCAACAGGCCCGGCATCGGGCAAATCAGGAAACGCGAAAGGTCAGGTGGCACCTTTTCGATCATGTGCTGGGTCAGATGCGCCACCCGCGCAGGCAGGATCGCCAGCTTATGGATCGCCCCTCGTGTGGTCAGTTTCAGCCCGCCACGGGTGACATCGAGCTTGATGCCAAACGCCTCGCCATCAATCTCGGCCTCGATCAGCCGGTCACCGGGGGTGTATTCCATCGAGAGATCAATGTTCACGCCATCGACAGTGATCTGGCTGCCGTTAAGCAACACGGCGTAGGCATGGTCGCCAATCTTCACGCTCCATTCGGCCGGGGGATCAAGGCTATCTGCCAGTTGCCCATTGACCTGCCGCGCACGATCAATCCGCGCGGCGGCGATGAAGGCACCGACTGCTGCCAGCTTGGTTTTCAGATCGTCCGATGTTGCCGCGCCGTGGAAGCCATCGGGATATTCCTCGGCGATGAAACCGGTGGTCAGTTCGCCCGAGCGAAAGCGCGGATGCTGCATAATCGCGGAAACGAAATCGATGTTGTGGCCCAGCCCTTCGATCTCGAAACTGTCGAGTGCGGCCACCTGCAAATCCGCCGCCTCGTCGCGCGTTTCGCCCCATGTCACCAGCTTGGCGATCATCGGGTCATAGAACATCGAAACCTCGCCGCCTTCATAGACGCCATCGTCCACCCGCACGCCATCAATTCCCCGGCGGCCATTCGCGGAACCATCGTCTTCCCAACTGCCAACCGGCGGGCGGTAACGCGTCAGGCGGCCCGTCGAAGGCAAGAACCCGCGATAGGGGTCTTCGGCATAGACGCGGTTTTCGATCGCCCAGCCATCAATGCCGATGTCGTCCTGCGTGATCGCCAGCTTCTCGCCCGCGGCAACGCGGATCATCTGTTCGACCAGATCGATGCCGGTGATCGCCTCGGTAACCGGGTGCTCGACCTGCAAACGCGTGTTCATTTCGAGGAAATAGAAACTCTCGCCGCTCGGGTCCGCGCCCGAGACGATCAGTTCCACCGTTCCGGCAGAATAATAGCCCACCGCGCGGCTCAGCGCGACGCACTGTTCGCCCATGGCCTTGCGCATCTTCGGCGTAACGAACGGCGACGGTGCTTCTTCCACCACCTTCTGGTGGCGGCGCTGGATGCTGCATTCGCGCTCGTTGAGGTAGAGAATGTTGCCGTGCTTGTCACCGAGGATCTGGATCTCGATATGGCGCGGATTGAGGATGAATTTCTCGATGAACACGCGGTCATCGCCGAACGAGTTCAGGCCCTCGCGCTTGGTCGCCTCAAAGCCCTCGCGCACGTCCTTTTCATTATAGGCGAGCCGCATCCCCTTGCCGCCGCCGC
>JANNZB010000163.1:0-2728 GCA_031410395.1 Novosphingobium sp. | reverse complement strand
CACAAAAAATTGCAGCCTGGCAGGCGCTTGGCCGCTTTACTGCGCCGCATTAAAACATGGAACTGATAGACACTTCAGGTGTTTAATGACCGCATACTGCTTAGCGGGGAGTGATCCAAATAACCACCAAACTGCTCTTCGTTAACGCCGAAGATCTGACCATTAAGCGGCGAAAGCGCGGCAAAAACTGGCAGTATCTGGCTGCCGACGGGTCGGTCATAGGCGATCGCGAAGAGGTTGCGCGCCTGAACCGGATCGCACTGCCGCCTGCTTATGAAAACGGCCGGTTTTGCCCCGATCCATCCGGCCACATTCAGGCCGTGGGAATCGATGCGCGGGGCCGGTGCCAGTACCGTTATCACCCCGACTATCGCGCATCCCGCGACAGCGCCAAGTATGATCGCAGCCTCGCTTTCGGTAGGGCCCTGCCCAAACTCCGCGCCCAGGTCGAGCGCGACCTGAAGGGCAACCCTTTGGCCTACAACACCGTCGTTGCGGCGATTGTCCGCATACTGGATACCGGTCGCCTGCGGATCGGAAACGAAGCCTATGCCAAAACTAACAAGAGTTTTGGTGTGACAACGCTGCGCAATCGTCATGCCAAGCTTGGCCAGAAAAGCCTCAACCTGAAATACCGGGCCAAATCCGGGATCATGCGCGCGGTAACTTTTGATGATAAGGCCGTGCTGCGGGTTGTGCGGCGATGCCAGGAACTTCGCGGACAAAATCTGTTTCAATATCATAATGATCTCGGACAAATTTGCCATGTTACCTCAGGTCAAGTGAACGACTATTTGCGCACCGTTACCAATGATGATTTCAGTGCAAAGGATTTCCGCACATGGGGTGGAACGGTGATCGCCTATGCAGAATGGTGCACGTCGCAGGACAACGGCACGCAGTCGGGCATTCGCGCAATCGCCGAGGCCGTGGCCCAGGAACTGGGCAACACCGCAACTGTTGCGCGTAAATCGTACATCCACCCGCGCGTGCTCGAACTGGTAACGGAAAAGTTGCCCGCTCCGTCGCGCAAGCCCCGGACGACGAAATGGCTCAGCGCCGCCGAGCGCGGCGTGCTGGCCCTGTTGTCAGCGAAAATAAAATAACGGCACAGTTAGAGTCTGTTTCAGTTAAGCTGAAACAGAAGCGGCACCGGCCCGCTCCCACTTCAGTGGAACAGACTCTATACATCAGGGAGCTTCTGATCGGCCGCTCCCCATCCCTGATCGTGTAGCGTTTTCGCGCGTTGCTGTAACGCGGTTAGGTTGCGCACCGAAAATACGCCTCCACCTGTCATATCGGGCAGCTCATCCCAGCTGATCGGCGTGGCCACCGGCGCGGCAGACCGCGCCCGCACTGACCAGGGCAGCACCGCCGTCGATCCGCGTTGGTTGCGCAGCCAATCAATGAAAATGCGGCCCTTGCGTTTGGCTTTAGCCATCGTGGCGACAAACCGCTGGGGTTCGGCAACACTGAGCGCTGTGGCGAACCGCTTGGCGAAGTCGGTCACCTCTGGCCACTTGGCAGCAGGAGTGAGGGGCACGACAACGTGAAGCCCTTTCCCACCTGAGAGCATGGCGAAAGAAACCAGACCGATGTCAGCCAGATGCTGATTGAGGTCTACGGCGGCGCGGCGGACATCGGCAAAATCCAGCCCCTCATCAGGATCGAGATCAAAGATCATGCGGTCGGGCCGTTCGAGATCGCCGGCCAGTGCGCCCCAGCCGTGGAGCTCGATGGTGCCCATCTGAACGCAGCGCAGCAACCCTTCGCCATCTTCTACAAAGATGTAACGCCGCGTTTTGCCATCTTTACCGCGAACGTCTGTGGTATGGACGCCGTTGCCCAGATTTTCTGCACCATGCCGTTGAAAGAAGCACTCACCCTGCCAACCTTCAGGGCAACGTACGAGACTAAGCGGGCGGCCTCCGGCGGTCTGCAATATCGGCGAGGCCATCGCCTGATAATAGGCGGCGAGGTCACCCTTGGTGAAGGCAATTTCGGGGAAGATCACACGTTCCGGATGGGTGATGGTTACCTCTGTTGTCTTCATTTCGGCCACCGTCCTTTCGCGCCGTACCTGCCTCGCAGGCTTATCCAGCCGCTGACCGATGAAGCTGGCGTGGCGCAGCACACCGTCTGCAGTGATTTCCGCAAAGGTGACTTCGATCACCAGCCTGGGCTTTACCCATTGCACACCGCGGCGCGCTGAACTGGGCACATTGACCGACGGTTCATCGACCGCCAACTTATCCATCTGTTTACGCAAATCATCGATCACGTCAGCATCGAACCCGGTGCCAACCCGGCCGGCATAGGTCAGCGATTTTCCATCCCGGCTGGCCAAGACCAGCGCCCCAAACCCGCGTCCGCGTGCGTTGCTGGTGGTCCATCCGACAACAACAAACTCCTCGCGCCGCTTGCATTTGACCTTGAGCCAGTTTTGCGTGCGCCTGCCCCGATAGGGGGCATCGGCGCGCTTGCTGACGATGCCTTCCATTTCGTTGCCGCACATCGCCGCGAGCAATTTTTCGCCGTACCCGGTGATGTGATCGGCAAATCGTATGACGCCTTCGTCGCCGAGTAAGGAACGAAGCTTCTCCTTGCGCGCGAGGTTGCCGCTGGGCTTGAGGTCAGTTCCATTCAGCGAAAGCAGATCAAAGGCGAAATAAATGCCGTCAGGAGCACCCTTTTTCAGCGCCGCCTGTAACGCCGAAAAACTGGGGCG
>JANNZB010000162.1:0-7002 GCA_031410395.1 Novosphingobium sp. | reverse complement strand
TTGCCGAAGCCTTTCGCAGCCAGGGATTTGCGCCCACATTGTTGCACCGCAACCTGGGCTCACGGGCAGCAGATCTTGTCGAGGGAGCCAAGGGCTGATGAAGGCAATGATGACCGGGAACACCTTGCTGCAAAGACCCCTTGAAACGGGCGCAGCACTTCGGAGCGCTTCTCCTCTATGATCGGTTTGGTTCTGGTAACCCACGGCAATCTTGCGGTGGAATTTGTCAACGCGATGCAGCACGTCGTCGGGCGGCAGGATGCCGTGGAGACAGTGTGCATCGCCCCCAACGATGATATGGAACGCCGCCGCAAGGATATTGCCGCTGCGATCAGCTCGGTCGATTCGGGCAGCGGAACCATCGTTCTCACCGATCTGTTCGGTGGGACCCCCAGCAATCTGGCGATCTCGCTGATGAAGGCTGGCGCGGTGGAAGTTATCGCTGGGATCAACCTGCCAATGCTGATCCGGCTTTCGGGTGCGCGAAAGACCATGACCGTCACTGCCGCAGTCAGTGCCGCACGTGATGCCGGGCGCAGCTACATCACCGTCGCGTCAGAATTTCTTGGGCAGGAAGCCTGCCGATGACTGAACCGCTGATTCAGCACGTCGAAATCGTCAACCAGCGCGGGCTGCATGCGCGGGCCAGCGCCAAGTTCGTCAATTTCGTCGCGGCGCTTCCCGAAAACATCGTGGTGACTGTGCACAAGGACGGCCATGAGGCCAATGGCGGTTCAATCCTCGGGCTGATGATGCTCGGCGCGGCCAAGGGCGATTCGATTGAAATTCGCGCGGCTGGTGAAGGTGCCGATGCAATGATGCCCAAGCTGGTCGGGCTGGTCATGGATGGCTTCGGCGAGGATTGAACCTTTGATCCGCCGCGAAATCACTGGGTTTTCCAATCCGACGGTCAAATTCCTGAGGAGCCTGCGCGAGAAGAAATTTCGCAAACTGGAAGGCAAATTTCTCGCCGAGGGGCTGCGACTGCTGACCGACGCGCGTGAATGCGGGCATGTGCCGGAAATGCTCGTTGTGGCAAAGGGCCGCGAGGATCATCCGCTGCTGGCGGCGATCGAGGCTGATGTTGTCGCGCACGGCGGCGAGGTGATTGAAACCAGCGAAGACATACTCGCCAAGATCACCGGCAAGGAAAACCCGCAGGCGGTCGCGGCGGTTTACGCTGAATTTGACACCAGCCTCGCCGCGATTGATCGCAGCAAGGCGAAAATCTGGCTGGTCGCCCAAGCGTTGCGCGATCCGGGCAACCTTGGCACCATGCTGCGGACCGGCGATGCGGTGGGCGCGGGCGGGCTGATCCTGATCGATGACTGCGCTGTTCCGTTTTCAGTCGAAGCCGTGCGCGCGAGCATGGGCGCGGTGTTCACGCAGAATATTGCTCAGGCGCGGTGGGACGAATTCCTGCCGTGGTTGCGCGGGGGAACGGGGCAATTGGTAGCCGCCAGTTTGCGTGAGGCAGTGCCCTATCGCGGTGCGGCCTACGCTGCGCCTTGCTTCATCCTGGTAGGCAACGAATCACGCGGGCTGCCTGAGGACTACGAGATGGCCTGCGATCTGCGCGTGATCATGCCGATGCTGGGCCGTGCGGATAGTTTGAATGCTGCGGTTGCGGCAGCAGTGTTGGCTTATGAGGTGCTGGCAGGGTTGGAAGGCTAGAGAGAAGCTCACACAATACGAAGCTGCTCTCCCGCGAAGGCGGGGGTCTCAGGAGGCTGGGCAGAACCCAGCGCCCGGAGGCGTGAGGCCCCCGCCTTTGCGGGGGAGCAAAAATTGATTGCCATATTCCCAATCGCCTATGCAGCCACCTCATCATTCGCAACATCAGCCAGCGGGAGTGCGGGAACATCCCCCCCATCCCCATGCCGCGACGGCGCATCAACCAGCGGCACATCCTCAATTTCGCGCTTGCCGATGGCGATACCTTTATCGCGGAGCCTGCGGCCCGAAGTCAGCACATTACGCTCAAAACTGCCGACAAAATCGTTGTACTTGCGCACCGCCCGATCAAGCCCCGCGCCGACACCCTTGAGGTGCTCACCCGCCGTGGCAATGCGCTCGTAAATCTCGGTACCGAGTTTGCCAATTTCGATGGCTTCGCTCGCCAGCTTGTCCTGTGACCAGACCATCGCCACGGTGCGGGCAATCGCCACCAAATTGGTTGGCGTGGCGAGCAGTACGCGGCGTTCGAATGCAAAATTCCACAGTTCAGGGTCTTGCTCGAGCGCGGCGGAGACGAAATGTTCACCCGGAACGAACATCACCACATAGTCGGGCGCATTCTCAAACTGGCTCTGGTAAGACTTCGCGCCAAGCTGCTGAACGTGGTTGCGCATCGAGGTGGCGTGCGCGGTCATATGCCGCGCGCGATCGGCTTCATTATCCGCGCCATAGGCATCCTGATAGGCGTTGAGCGAAACTTTGGCGTCGATAATCAGGCTCTTCTGTCCGGGAATGCGGACCACCGCATCGGGGCGTAGCCGCCCATCTTCGGTATCAATTGAATGCTCGGTGACGAAATCGGTGTGCTCTGCCAGCCCGCATTGCTCGAGCAGGTTCTGCAACTGCTGCTCACCCCAGCGCCCGCGCGCTTTGGGGGCGTTGCGCAGCGAATTGCCGAGCCTCGCCGCCTCGCTTCGCACCGCTTCCTGGCCGATGCGCATCGCCTCAATCTGGCCAGTCAACTGCCCAAAGGCATCAACGCGGTCTTTCTCAAGCTTGCCAACCTGCGCCTCATAACTGGCCAGCCTCTGGCCAACGGGTTCGAGCAATGTTTTCAACCGCTCAGCGCTGGCCTTTTCGCTTTCACCGAAGCGATCAGCTGCCCGTTTGAGAAATGCCTCCTGCGCGCCCGCCAGCACTTTGCTGCCCGCGTTTTCGAATTCCTTTTTGAGCATTTCCTGCGCGTCAAGCAACAGGCGCTGCTGCTCACCAAAATTGGCGGCGTTGGCTTTGAGAGTTGCAAGTTCAGCATTCAGCGAATCGCGGTTTGCCCGGACCGTTGCAAGTTCATCCGCCAGCGCGTCTGCTCGCGCAGCCCGCTCGCTGGACCCCGCCAGATCGCGGATGGCCGCCTTGAACTTTTCGTCGGTTTCCTTTGCTTCACTTTCGCTCGCATTCAGCCGCTCACGCAGGTCCGCAGCCGGGCGCGAGCCGGTGAACCAGCCGATCAGCAGCCCGGCAATGAGGCCGAGAATCAAGGAGAGGATGGCGAAAACTTGCGGGTTCACGGCGATTCCCATATGGAACGAAATGGGAACCTAGCGACTAACCCACGCTAACACAACCGTCATCCTGAACTCGTTTCAGGATCCATCGGGCCTCACTCACGGAGGCTAGCGTTGAGGGTGCAACGGGGCAGTTGGTTTTTGGAGGCGTGAACTGAGCCAGCAGGCTAAATGGATCCAGAAACGAGTTCAGGATGACGATTAAAGTGGTGCTGAATTAGGAAATAATTCAACCCAGCTTGCGTAGCTTATCCAGCTTTTTGATCACCATCTGCCGCTTCAAACGGCTGAGATGATCGATGAACATCACGCCTTCAAGGTGGTCCATCTCGTGCTGCAGACAGGTGGCCAGCATATCGCCGATGTCTTCTTCATGCACCGCGCCATCAAGGTCCTGCCAGCGGGCACGGATTCGCGAGGGGCGTTCGACTTCGGCATAGATTTCGGGGACTGACAGGCAGCCTTCGTTGTAAATCGTGGTTTCCTCGGACTCTTCGAGGATTTCCGGATTGATGAACACCCGCGGCTCGCGCTTGAGCGGTTTGTGCGAGTGGCTGTGGCCACCGTGTTCGGTGCATTCCTCGGCTTCGGCGTCTTCGTCTTCGGGCTGGAGATCAATGACCAACAGCCGGATCGGCACACCAACCTGCACCGCGGCGAGGCCGATGCCGGGGGCTTCGTACATCGTCTCAAGCATGTCAGCGACGAGGATCTTGAGCTGGTCGTCAAAATTATCGACGCGGGTGGACACCTGCTTGAGGCGCGGATCGGGGATTTCAATGATCGGGAGAATGGACATGGGGGGGCAGATAGTTTGCGTTTCGCGCTTCGGCAAGGGTGGGGTTACCCAACAGGCCTTCTTGCCCGCAAGGCTTGGGCCAAAGTCCCCTCGTCGAGATAATCGAGCTCACCCCCCACCGGCAGGCCATGCGCCAGTTGCGTTACCCGCACCGGCAGGCCTTCGAGCCGCTCGGCGATGTAGTGCGCGGTGGTCTGGCCCTCCAGCGTGGCGTTCATTGCCAGCACCACTTCGTCGATCCCGCCAGCCTGAACGCGCGTCAACAGCTTGGCGATGGTCAGGTCTTCGGGCCGCACGCCATCAAGCGCTGATAACCGCCCGCCAAGCACATGATATTTACCAGTAAACAGCTTGGCCCGGTCAAGCGCCCACAGGTCCGCCACGTCTTCCACCACACACAGCGCCCGCGAATCGCGGCGTTGGTCGCTGCACAGCGCGCAAGGATCGCTGACATCGACATTGCCGCAGATGCTGCATTCGATCAGCCGTTCCTGCACGTCAGCCAGCGCCTTGACCAGCTGCACCAACGCGGTTTCGCGGCGCTTGACCAGCCACAGCACCGCACGGCGGGCTGAGCGCGGGCCGAGGCCGGGAAGCCGGGCGAGTGCGGAGCTGAGGGTTTCGATCTCTTGCGATGCCATATCTTTCCCTAACCGCTCAGGCTGAGCTTGTCGAAGCCTCGTCCTTCCCTTTTGCGCCGCCGCGAGTAAGGACATGCCTTCGACAAGCTCTGGTTGAGCGGGAGTTGGTTTTGCGCATCGTCTTCATGGGAACCCCAGACTTCGCCGTACCGGTGCTCAAGGCGCTGGTCGCGGCGGGGCATGATGTGGTGACGGCATACAGCCAGCCGCCGCGCGCGGGCGGGCGGCGCGGCAAGGAGCTGACGCCAAGCCCGGTGCAACGCGCAGCGGAGGCGCTGGGGATTGCCGTACGGCATCCCACCACGCTGCGCGATCTTGAAGCGCAGGCGGATTTTGCCGCGCTTGATGCCGATGTCGGGGTGGTCGCCGCTTACGGCCTGATCCTGCCGCAGCCAGTGCTCGATGCGCCAAAGCATGGCTGCCTCAATGTGCATGGCTCGCTGTTGCCAAGGTGGCGAGGGGCTGCGCCGGTGCAACGGACGATTCTGGCGGGCGATACGCTCACCGGCGTTGGCATTATGCAGATGGAAGCGGGGCTCGATACGGGCCCGGTGCGCGCTGAGGCGCGGACCCCGGTTGATGGCAAGACCGGAACTGCGCTCGCTGCCGAGCTTGCAACAATGGGCGCGGAACTGATGTGCAAGGTGTTGGCAGACCTGCCCGGCCTTCCGCCTCGCGCACAGATTGAAGACGGTGTGACCTATGCCAAAAAGATCGACAAGGCCGAAACGCGGCTTGATTTCAGCCACAGTGCCGAATTGCTGGAAAGGCAGGTGCGCGCGTTTCATCCCTTTGCCTGGTTTGAGCTTGAGGGGGAACGCTACCGGGTATTGGCGGCTGAGGTTCTGGCCCGCGCGGGTGCGGCGGGTGTAACGCTCGACGATCAGCTGACCATCGCCTGCGGGTTTGGCGCGATCCGGCCAACGCTTATCCAGCGGGCTGGTCGCCCTGTGATGGGCGTTGCTGAACTGCTGCGTGGACGGGCGATTGGCGCGGGGGTGCGGCTGGGATGAGCGTATTGCGGGTGCTTCGACAGGCTCAGCATGAGCGGATCTTTAGAATCTGGGACAGGAAAAAAAGTCCGCTCAGCCTGAGCCTGTCGAAGGCCGCTCGCCAAGCCAGCCCGACCAAATGACTCGCTTCGCCCTCACCCTCGAATATGACGGCACCCCGTTCATGGGCCTCCAGCGCCAGCCGCAAGGGCCAACCATCCAGCAGGCGGTGGAACAGGCCGCTCATGCGATCACCGGCGAGGACATAACGCTCCACGCCGCTGGCCGCACCGATGCCGGGGTACATGCCGTCGGCATGCGCGCGCATCTGGACATGCAAAAGCCTTTCGAACCGCGCCGTTTGTCCGAAGCGCTCAACGCCCTTCTGCGGCCTTTACCCATTGCGGTGACCCACTGCGAAGTGGTGGGGGATGATTGGCACGCGCGGTTTTCATGCACCGGGCGCTCGTATATCTACCGTATAGCAAATCGCCGTGCACCGCTGACGCTGGAGAACAACCACGCCTGGCTGGTGCGCAAACCACTCGACGAGGGCGCGATGCAGCGTGCGTCGCAGATGCTGGTGGGCACCCACGATTTCACCACTTTTCGTTCGGTTCACTGCCAGTCAGCCAGCCCGGTGAAGACGCTCGACCGGCTTGATGTGCAAAGGCACGGCGACCATGTGATGATTGAAGCCGAGGCGCGCTCATTCCTCCACCATCAGGTGCGATCAATGGTTGGCTGCCTCGTGCTGGTCGGCTTGGGCCGCTGGCAGGAAGCACAAATCGCCGAAGCCCTAGCGGCAAAAGACCGCACAAAATTAGGGCTTAACGCGCCGCCCCAAGGGCTCTACTTCGTGGCCGCAACATATCCGGGAGAATCATAATGACCATCGCAGGCAAGCAGATTACCTCAACGCTGAGCGCCGATGGGCAGCTCACCGTCGCGCTGACTGATCACACCTTTGCTGATCCGACCGGCTTTGAAGTTGTCATCAAGGTTGAGGCCGCGCCGATCAATCCTTCTGACCTTGCCCTGCTGTTCGGCCCGGCTGATCTGGCCAATGCCGACTATGCACCCGGCAAGATCGTTGCGCCGATGCCGGAACCGGCTGTCCGCGCGATGCAAGCTCGCGTGGGCGAAGTGATGCGGGTGGGCAATGAAGGCACGGGAACCGTGGTTGCCGCTGGTCCCGAAGTCATGGCGCAAGCGCTGATCGGCAAGCGCGTGGTCTGCGTTCCCGGCGGGATTTTTGCCACGCATGCAGTGGCTGATGCCCGCGCCTGCGGTCCGCTGCCCGAAGGGATCAGCGCCGAGCAGGGCGC
>JANNZB010000161.1:0-2575 GCA_031410395.1 Novosphingobium sp. | reverse complement strand
CGTCGGCGGCGGTTCGCTGATGACGCCGATCTTGGTGCTGATCTTCCACCAGAACGTGAAAACGGCAGTTGGCACCGATCTGCTTTATGCGGCGATCACCAAGATTTTCGGCTCGGCAATCCACGGTGCGCGTGAGACGGTTGATTGGCGCATTTTCCGCCTGCTCGCCACCGGTTCACTCCCGGCGGCGCTGGTCACAGTGGTGGCGCTGCAATACCTGGGCAAGATTGGCAAGAACACCGAGCATACGATCCTGCTGATCCTTGGCGGAATGCTGCTGCTCACCGCAGTGGCAACGCTTTTCCAAAAGCGGCTGATTGCCTTTGCCGGCGAACACAACGAAATGAAGCTGCGCAAGGCCCAGATGCCAACCGTGATCCTCGGCGTAGTGATCGGCGTGCTGGTGACGATTTCTTCGGTCGGCGCCGGCGCCATCGGGGTAACCGCGCTGCTGATGCTCTATCCGCGCCTGCCCGTCGCACGGCTGATCGGCACGGACATTGTCCATGCCGTGCCGCTGGTTCTGGTGGCGGGAACCGGCCACTGGCTGATCGGCGATGTTAATATGCCGCTGCTGATCAACCTGTTGGTCGGCTCGATTCCGGGCGTGCTCATTGGCGCGCTGCTATCCACCCGCGCGCCTGATCGTCTGCTGCGACCGGCACTGGCTTTCGTTTTGACCTTGTCGGGACTGAAGCTTCTGACGCAATAGGGCGCGTGACCAATCGCCTCGCCCCCCTGTGTCCCCTAGTGTGCATAGCCTTGCTGATGTTCTCCGCGCCGGTGCTCGCGCGCGATAGTCTGGGGATCTACGCCAAGTGGGGCGCATTCCGTGATCCCGCCTTACCGCGCTGCTATGCCGTGGCCAAGGCGGAACCCTCAAGCCGCCAGCGCGCATTCGATCCTTACGCCGACGTTGGCACCTGGCCCAAGCGGGGCCTGCGCGGGCAAGTCCATTTCCGCCTCTCGCAAGGCATCGCGCCGGGTTCACGGGTAACGCTGTCGCTGGGCGGTCAGCGGTTTGAACTCAGCGCAGGCGGCGGCGATGCCTGGAGCGCCGACAAACGGATGGACGCTGCAATCGTCGCCCTGATGCGCTCGGCAGGCGAGATGGCCGTCTATGGCCGCGACACCGCTGGTCGCG
The DNA here is from genome assembly GCA_031410395.1 of Novosphingobium sp. Lineage (GTDB taxonomy): Bacteria > Pseudomonadota > Alphaproteobacteria > Sphingomonadales > Sphingomonadaceae > Novosphingobium. The sequence goes on along the minus strand of JANNZB010000161.1, from coordinate 1,431 downwards.
CCTTTTCAAACACCTACCGGCTGGATGGCGCTGCAACTGCGATGGACGCCGCCGCAATAGGTTGTGCGGGAGTTCGCTAGCCAAGCCGTGTGCCGCAGCCTATAGGCCGCCGCCATGTCTGATACTGCCCTGATGCCAATACCGGGAATGATCGATCCCGTCCCCACCCCGCGCGACGTTACGCCGCGCACCGATGGGCGGGTCGATTTGCTTGGGCTCACCACCAAGGGTATCGCCGCGCTGTTTGAGACAGCCGGGCTGGATGCCAAGGCGGCGAAGCTGCGGGCGCGTCAGGTGTTTCACTGGATCTATCATCGCGGCATCAGCGATTTTGAGGTGATGACTGACATTGCCAAAACCATGCGGCCCTGGCTGGCCGAGCGTTTTGTCATCGGACGCCCGGAGATCGTGCTCGCCCAGCATTCGAGCGACGGCACCCGCAAGTGGCTGCTGCGCACCGATGATGGGCACGAGTTCGAAATGGTGTTCATCCCCGATGAAACACGCGGAACGCTGTGCGTTTCGAGCCAGGTCGGCTGCACGCTTAATTGCCGGTTCTGCCACACCGGCACCATGCGGCTGGTGCGCAATCTGACCCCCGGCGAGATCGTCGGACAGGTTATGCTGGCGCGCGATGCGCTGGGCGAATGGCCCAAGGGATCGATGGCCGGGTTCGAGGGCGACGGGGATAGCGACGACGAGGAAAGCACCCACTATTCCCCCGATGGCCGCCTGCTCACCAATATCGTGATGATGGGCATGGGCGAGCCGCTGTATAATTTTGACCATGTGCGCGATGCGCTCAAGCTGGTGATGGATAGCGCCGGCCTCGCGCTGTCAAAGCGGCGGATCACGCTTTCGACCTCGGGCGTGGTGCCGATGATGGCGCGTGCCGGTGCGGAAATCGGCGTCAACCTTGCGGTTTCGCTCCACGCGACGTCAAAAGAAGTGCGCGACGAGATCGTGCCGATCAACCGCAAGTACGGGATCGAGGAACTGCTACAGGCCTGCGCTGACTATCCCGGCGCTTCCAATGCCCGGCGGATCACCTTTGAATATGTCATGCTCAAGGACAAAAATGACAGCGACGCCGATGCGCGCGAGCTGATCCGGCTGATCAAAAAATACAAGCTGCCCGCCAAGGTCAACCTGATCCCGTTCAACCCCTGGCCCGGCGCAAACTATGAATGTTCAACGCCCGAACGCATCCGCGCCTTCTCCGAAATGGTCTTTGCCGCCGGGATCAGCGCGCCAGTGCGCACCCCGCGCGGACGCGATATCGATGCCGCCTGCGGCCAGCTCAAAACCGCCGCGACCAAGATGAGCCGCGCCGAGCTTGACCGGCTGGCGGACGAGAAGCAGGCGGCGCTGGGTTAGACTGCTGGCAATTCACCGCCTGCCGACATCATCGCCACCCTGCCGCCAATCCAC
>JANNZB010000160.1:0-3748 GCA_031410395.1 Novosphingobium sp. | reverse complement strand
CCCCGAACGCCCCGGCGCCACCCCTGCCACGCCATCCTCGGCCGATGCTCCGGCCAGGAAGTGAAACTGCAGGTCCGGGATCGACCGGTCATCGACCGAAAACCAGAAGAGGCCACCTTCAACGACATTGCTTGCCACGGGCCCGCTGCGGAAAAGGGCATACTGCAGTCCCGCCCACGCGGCCAGATGCGGCTTGCGATACTTGTCGAGGCTTTGATGACCGTTGTTCGCGTCAAAGGTTTCAAAATATTTGCAGATCGCCACGGCAAGGCCCGGTGCTATCATCGCGCGACCGGGCACAAGATTGATCTGGAAAAGGCGCCCATTGGCAGCGCCCAGTTTTTCGCAGAGTGCGAGAAGATCAAAGCATTGGCCGACGCGCTGAAATCGAGGCAACCCAAAGCAGGAACGCTAGGCGGCATCATCGCAATTTACTTTGCCGAGGATCATTTCAAAAATCTTTCAGACCGCACCCGGCGCGACTATCGGAAGTGCGCGGCCTTCCTAGAGAAGATCCTCGATACCCCCGTGCATTCTATCGACACGCCGCTGATTGCGGGCATCCATGAGAAGGCGGCGGGCAAGATCGGCTGGCGTCAAGCAAACATGCTGCGCACGTTCCTAAGCGAAGTTTTTCGCCATTGTGTACCCAAGGGCCTGATCAGCTCTAACTTTGCCGAAGCCGTGCTTGTGAAGCCGCGCCCGCGCGATCTGGCGTATGCAAACCGCCCTTGGACCGATGGCGAGCGCGAAAGCGTTCTGGGGCTTGCCCCGCCGCATATCCGGGTCGCGTTGGCGTTGATGGCGAACACTGGCCTTGATCCTTCGGACGCCCTGCATCTGCGCCGGGATGCAATCGCCAATGGTGTGATCTGGGCGCGGCGCGGCAAGACGGGGCAGGAGGTCCCTTTGCCCATTGCCCCGACTTTGCAGGCAGCTTTTGACGCGGCACCAAAGCATGACGCCTTAACGGTGCTGGCAAACGCTTCGGGCCTGCCGTGGACCTACAACGGATTCTCGACTGTCTGGCACCGTTTCAAGGCAAAACAGGTCGAGGCCGGGGTGATCCCGGCCGATCTGACTTTGAAGGGCCTACGCCATACCGTCGCAACCGTGTTGCGCGAAGCTGGCGTGCATCCGCGCGAGATTGCCGATCTACTCGGGCAGAAAACCGAAAGCATGGCGCATCATTATTCTAGGAATGCACTGCTCGCAGACAGCAACCGCAAGACTATTGAAACACTAGAGGTTGAGACTGAACGGCGAACAAAAGTTGTCAAACCTTTTCCCAAAACCGTCAAACCGTAAGAAAAAGCTTCAAAATGCAAGCTGAATTTATTAGCGATATCAATGGGATGATGTGGTGCCCGGAGACGGAATTGAACCGCCGACACGCGGATTTTCAATCCGCTGCTCTACCAACTGAGCTATCCGGGCACATCTGCAAGGCCTTATCTTGCTTGGTGGCGGGGTGATACGTTACAGGCGCGGGGCTGTCCAGAGGGTTTTGCCAGAAAAATGCGCCTGGCAGCGGATCATTGCGGGCGATGTTTTGCGTCGCTGAGATCTTCCGGGTTTTCGTCGTCAATCGCCTGTGCCGGGATGGCGTAGCTGCCCGTAAGCCATTTGCCCAAATCAACATCTGCGCAGCGGCGCGAGCAGAACGGCTTGTATTTCTCATCCGATTTGCGGGCACAAATCGGGCAGGTCATGCCAGCACCTCGGCCAGCGGCAGACGGTCCCGCTTGCGAGTGATCTCGTAAAGGCCAAGCGTGGTCCAGCCCGCGAGATTGACCTCGGACTCCGATTTGAACGCAGCGCGGATGACTTGATCGAGGATGGCGCGATCTTTCTTCGGCATCGGCGCGAAGTCGATCACCACCTGGCCGCCAAGCCCGCGCAGGCGCAACTGGCGCGGCAATTCGCGGGCGGCGGCGATGTTGGCTTTTAGGGCGGCGGCGGGCGAGGTGTCATTACCGGTGTTCACATCCACTGCGATCAGCGCGCGGGTGGGCTCGACCATCATATGACCCTCGTTCAAGGTCACACGCGGCGTCAGCAGGGCGTCAATCATCTCCAGCACATCATGCTCGGCAAAACCGCCCTCAATCACCGCATCGGGTTCGGGATCGGCCCAGTCGCGCCATGCTGTTTCATGCGCGCCAGCACCTTCGACAAGCAGTTCGGCATTACCGATGGTATCAGCGAGCACGGCCTGCGCCAGTTCGCGCATCGCGGCGATGTCTTCGGCAATTTCATCATCATTGGCATGGGTGCAGGCCGAGCGTAGGATCAACCCAAGCGCCTCATCCGCGCCCTGCATGGCAGCTTTGGCGAGGGCTTCGAGATCATCGCGCAGGGCGTCGTCTTTGATGCGGCGCGAAATGTTCAGGCCGGGGGCACCGGGGGTGACGATGGCGTAGCGGGATTTGAACAGCAGGCGCGTCGTCACCGGATAGGCTTTGCCCGCCTCGGCGGGGCCAGTGATCTGCACCAGCAGGCGTTGGCCGGGGGCAATGCCTGCAGTTTGGCGTAGGAAGCCCGAGCCTTCGGGGAGTTTCACGAACAACCCACCTTGGCCCTTCATCGGGCGGTCGGCGATGGCGCGGTAGATCGCACCGGGCAGGGGGGCGTCGGTGATCGGGTCAATCGCCAGATCGTGCAACTGGCCGTCCACCACCAAGGCGGCGGCAGGGCGGTCTTTCAGGGTGTCTAAGAGGACGGTGCGGGTCATTGGCTTTTCCAGACGGGGTAACCTGCGGCGGCAAGCAGGGCTGCGGTTTCAGCCAAGGGAAGGCCAACGATGCCGGTGAAGCTGCCCGAAATCCACGGGATGAACGCGCCAGCCGCGCCTTGGATGGCGTAGCCGCCGGCCTTGCCCTGCCATTCCATTGAGGCGAGGTAGGTGTTGAGTTCCACGTCCGACAGCCGCTTCATCTTCACGGCGGAGACGCTTTCGCGGCTCCAGATTTTGTCACCGCGTTTGACGGCGATGGCGGTGATGACTTGATGCCGCCGCCCGCCGAGGTCTGTCAGAAACCGCGCGGCCTCGCCTGCGTCGGCGGGTTTGCCGAGGATACGGCGGCCCAAAGCGACCGTGGTGTCGGCGGTCAGGATGATGTCATCGGGGTCGGCCGGGATCACCAGCGCTTTTTCCCGCGCCAAGCGGGCGCAATAGGGGCGGGGGAGTTCGCCTTTCAACGGGTCTTCGTTGATATCGGGGGGAAGTATGGCGTCGGGGGTGATGCCAAGCTGCGCCAGAAGTTCCTTCCGGCGCGGGCTGCCTGATCCGAGGATAAGCTTCATCAGGGTTTCCCGCGCTTTTGGGTCCGAAAACCGGTGCCCACTTTTCGGAAAGCGCTCACGTTACTTGAAGCGGTAGTTGATGCGGCCTTTGGACAGATCGTAGGGGGTCATTTCGACCTGCACCTTATCGCCTGCCAGAACCCGGATGCGGTTTTTGCGCATCTTGCCTGCCATCACCGCGATCAATTCATGGCCGTTGTCGAGTTCAACCTTGAATGTCGCGTTGGGCAGGAGTTCTTTCACGACACCGGGGAATTCGAGGATATCTTCCTTGGCCATGGTCTCTCCAATAGGATTTAGCCCGCGGAAGCCGCAGGCATTGCGGGCGACATGGCCTTGTGGGGGGGGAGTTTCACGGGGGACAATCGGGGGTTGGTTTGGTAGAAACAGAGCCTCCGGCGGGGATATTCGGGCGCAGAGGATGGGCTGGTCCCAACTCGGG
>JANNZB010000159.1:0-1951 GCA_031410395.1 Novosphingobium sp. | reverse complement strand
TAGAACACCAGCCCGATGCCCATGCCCGCGCCAAACAACATGGAAAACCAGGACAGGCGCGAATAGTCCGGGGCCACGTCCTTACCGCCAAGCTTGATCCTGCCGAGCGGCGATAGCGCCGTCATCACGCAGAACAGCAGCAGCAGATTTGCGGCCGACATCAGGAACCAGTCGAAGTGCATTACAGCGCCGCTGCGCATTGCTGCGAAGAGCTCGGCCGAGGAAGCCGGCGCAATCACGCTAAAAAGAATGACAGCAACGGCGATCAACACGGTAGGCAAGAAAACCGCTGGATTAACGATCATCCCGCCCCAATCGCGGTTGGACTTGCCATAGTCTCCGGGATCGATGTCCTTCGCCCAATCCGCCATCAGTCCTGTCCTCAAATTTTTCAGTTAGTCTGCCGCCGCTTCCAGAGCTGCCTTGAGCCAAGGTGCAAAACTGCGCCATACCTCAACTTCGAAAAGCTCTTGGTCCTTGCGCAACAGAATTATCTCGACGGTCTCAAAGATAGTGCGCGTCGCCCGTCCCACTGCAAAGCGATCCAAATCCAGCGGGCATCCCGACATCAACACTTCAGCCGCGCGTGAGCCCGCCAATATCAGGCAGACCGCGCGTTCGCTGATGTCGGTAATCGAAACGGGCAAGCCATCGCCTTTGGGAATTGACGTGCCCGCAGGCGCGCGCAGCAACCATTCGTCCGGTCCAAGGCAAGCGATGCCGCCTTGCGTGTCGCCAATCGCAGCGGGGACTCGTGTGCCTAAAAGAGCTTCGAGAGTCTGCGCTTGGCGCGCTCGCAGCGAATAGCGCGCCATTGATTCAGCAAGGCTGATCGTCACAGCTTCGCCGAAGAAGGTGGCGGTCGATACAGGATCGGTGCGTGGCAGAACTTCAGACATTGAGCCGCGCCCCTTCCGGGTCATAGAATACCATGTCGCTGATTTTCACGCTCACGGTTTGGCCAGGCATGGGGATATGGAGCGTTTCGCCCATCTGCTGCTGCCCGCCGGCGACCAGCGCGAGCGCGATCGAGCGGCCGAGGGCTTCGCTCCAATAGGAAGAAGTGACATGACCGATCATCGTCATCGGGATGGATTGCTTGGGATCAGCAACAATCTGCGCACCTTCCTCGAGCACGATATTAGGATCATCGGTCAGTAGCCCGACAAGCTGCTTGCGCCCGGAAGCTACTATATCAGGCCGAGCAAGCGAGCGTTTGCCCACGAAATCGGACTTCTTCTTACCCACAGCCCAATCGAGCCCCGCGTCGAACGGGGTCACAGTGCCATCCGTATCCTGACCAACGATGATGAAGCCCTTTTCGGCGCGCAGGACGTGCATTGCCTCGGTGCCATATGGAGTAATGCCAAATGCCGCGCCTGCCGCCATCAGGCGCTCCCACAAAGCTCGGCCATAAGCGTTCGGCACATTAATCTCGAAGCCAAGTTCGCCGGTAAAGCTGACCCGGAACAGCCGGGTCGGAATACCCAAGATCGTCCCTTCGCGGATCGCCATATGCGGAAAGGCTTCGGCTGATAGATCGATGCCATCGACCAGCGATTCAAGTAGCCGCCTCGCATCCGGACCCTGCAGGGCAATCACTGCCCATTGCTCGGTAGTGCTGGTCAGCCAGACATCGAGGTCAGGCCATTCGGTCTGGAGATAATCCTCCATCATATTGAGCACCCGCGCTGCGCCGCCGGTGGTCGTCGTCAGGTGGAACCGGTCTGGCGCCAGCCGTGCGGACACTCCATCGTCGGTGATGAATCCGTCTTCCTTGAGCAGCAGGCCATAGCGGCACCGCCCCGGCTCCAGCGCCTTCCACGGATTGGTGTACATGCGGTTGAGGAATTCGGCCGCGTCGGGACCGACAACCTCGATCTTGCCCAAAGTCGAGGCGTCGAAAATACCGACCGACGAGCGCACCGCGCGGCATTAGAGGTTGACCGCC
>JANNZB010000158.1:0-2077 GCA_031410395.1 Novosphingobium sp. | reverse complement strand
TCATTAATCCATTCGGCAATAATATCTCGAGCACCTTGCAATGCTTCGTCTTCATTTTTGACTTTGTCATTAAGATATTGTGTCGAAATGAAATCGACATCCTCATTTCTTTGGCTAAAAATGATTTTTGCCAAGGGTTCCAAACCATTTTCGCGGGCAATATCGGCGCGAGTTTTTTTCTTCTTTTTATAAGGCAGGTACAAATCTTCCAATTCCTGTAAATCGAAACTTTCCTGAATCTTTTTCTTCAATTCTGGAGAAAGCTGACCTTGTTCCTCAATAGTTTTCAGAATGGATTCCTTTCGTTTTACAATTTCATCGTATTGTTTTGAAAGCTTGGCAATTTGCTCGATTACAACTTCGTCCAGGTTGCCGGTTTGGTCTTTTCGGTAACGGGAAATAAACGGAATAGTGCAATCTTCTGATAATAATTTTAAGGTTGCCTCAATGCTTTTTGGCGAAGCCGTAATATGGCTTTGAATAAATTGTATGCTTGTCATTTCTAAATTTAGTGTTGAATTTTTTTGAAAGCTTTGCCAAGATTTTCGATAACATCTGTTATAAACATGCTTTCTGCGCTTTGTGTTTCTAAAGTAATATCTGCAGCCAAACCATGCATATAAACTCCAAGCAAGGCAGCATTTAAAGGTTCGTATCCTTGTGCTAAAAAAGCCGTAATGATTCCTGTTAAGGCATCGCCCGAGCCGCCTTTTGCCAGACCTGAATTTCCTGTAGTGTTTTCAAAACTTTTTTCTCCATCCGTGATGAATGTTTTATGTCCTTTCAGGATAATAATCAACTGTAGTTCTTTAGCTTTTGTTATGGCAGTTTGTCTTCTTTCTGATTCGGAATCGTGATTTCCAAAAAGCCGGTCAAACTCTTTAACATGTGGTGTCAGGATAGATTTCTGCGGAAGCTTTAAAAGTTCTTCATGATTTTTGGCAATAATATTCAAAGCATCCGCATCAAAAACTATAGGTGATTTAGTGTTTGCTATCAATGATTTCAGGAAATTTTCTGCCGACTTATCGGTTCCGATTCCTGGACCAATTGCAAAAGAATCATAGTTGTGCGAATTCTTTTTATCTTCCCGAAATTCAATCATGGCTTCAGGAATAGCGGTAAAAACAGCAAGCCTTTCTTTCTTTGGAATATTTACAGTAACCAATCCTGCTCCGGCTCTCAGGCATGCTTTGGCAGAAATAATCGCCGCGCCCATTTTAGATTTGCTTCCGGCAATAATCAAAGCGTGTCCATGATTGCCTTTATGGGAATCGGGCAATCTTTTTTTTACTACCTTTTGGATACTATGTAAATCAAGAATTGTCATAAATTAGTCCTGAACAATAAAATCTTTTGGATCTTTCTTCTTGAATTCGGGTTGGATATTGATATGGTTGATATCGAATTTTTCAAACAAAACGATTTCAACTTTCTCCAATAAAATATTGAATTCACTCATCTTTATATCTTCAGAACAATCGAGATGCGCTTCAAGATGCAATTCGTCGTCGTTTAGATGCCAAACATGAATGTGATGCAGCTTATTAACGCCTTTTATTTTATGAACTTCGCGAACCAGCTTTTTTATATCAATATAATCCGGAGTGAAAAGCATCAGCATTTTTGTGGCCGACTTGATTAAATCGTAACTTACATAAATCAAATATACTGCAATCAATAATGTCATTACGCTATCAACCCAGAACCATCCGTAAAATTTCATTAAAATTCCGCCAACTAAAACAGCCACAGATGCCATCATATCGGTCAGTAAATGCAAGTAAGCCGATTTCATATTTAGATTGTGCTTAGAATCTTTTTTGAGCAATAACACGGAACTTCCGTTCACTACAATTCCCAAAACAGCTAGCCAAATAACCAAGCCTGACTTAATTGGTTCCGGATGAAACAATCGAGAAGACGCTTCATAGATTAAAAACAACGCTACAATTATTAATGTTATCGCATTGATAAAAGCAGCAATTAATTCTGCTCTTTTGTAGCCAAATGTATTATTTATTGATGCTTTTCTTCTGGATAATTTATGGGCAATCAAACTAAAAACCAACGAAAG
>JANNZB010000157.1:0-3315 GCA_031410395.1 Novosphingobium sp. | reverse complement strand
CTGGAATGCCTCGCCTACCGCTTCGAGCATTTCAATCGAGACGATGCGATCAAATTGCTGGTCAATATCCCGGTAATCCTGAAGTCGCAGATCGACGTTGGAGAGGCCCGACATGGCGACGCGATCGCGGCAAAAACCGAGTTGTTCACGCGAGAGCGTCACCCCTGTTACCGAAGCGCAATGCTGCGCCAGATGTGCCGCCAAGGCGCCCCAGCCGCAGCCGATTTCAAGCACGCTTTCGCCGCCCTGCAGATCAAGCAGCGCCGCGATCCTTTCAAGCTTCGCGGTTTGGGCCTGCTCAAGACTTTGCCCTGATTTCAGCGCGCAAGCGGAGGAATAGGTCATGCTGTCGTCGAGCCACAGGCGGTAGAAATCGTTGCCGAGATCGTAATGGAAAGCGATGTTACGGCGGCTACCGCGCTTGTTATTACCCCGCAGCAGGTGCCGCAACCGGTTGATCAGCCGCACCGGGGCGAAGCCGTCCATGGCATTCTGCAAATCGGTGACGTTGTCAGCAATAAGCTCGATCAAAGCAACGAGATCGGCCGAGCTCCACTCGCCTGCCAGATAGCCGTCAGCGAAACCAAGATCGCCGCCGGTGATGATGCGCCGCAAGGCGCGCCAATCGTGCACCTGAATTTGTGCTGCCTTGCCGGGCAGCGTGCCGACCTGATCCATCCGCCGGCCATCGGGAAGGATAACCGTCAAATGCCCTTTATGCAGCGCCCGCAAGGCATGGCGGAACAGCCTGAGGCCCAGCCCATATCCGCCTTTCAGCCGTGACGGAGCGCGCTTGGTCCGGGCGTCCAGTTCAAGGTGCATTTTGCCTCCGAGCGGGGATGGTGGTTGTTGTTATGGGGGATGCAGGCGCGGGCGGCAGGTGCCAGACCGGAACGCGCTTGAGCCACAGCTTGAGCGCTTCCCACAGAATGCCGCCGACTACCTTGAAGGTCAGCAGCGGCGTGCCACAGAACGCGCGAAGCAGCGCCGCGTCGCTCAATGGCTGGCGGCGCGCAGTAAGAACGGCGGTGATCAGCGCGCCATCGGCGTCTGATCCGGTTATGCCGATGGCGAGCGCATCGGCGGGTGGCAGCACCCGAAACGCATAGTCCATGTCCATGCCCATGAAAGGTGAGACGTGCAGATTTTTGGCCACTTCCTGCCGGATAACCCTGCCCGGGTTGGCTCCGACCGGCAGCAGATAGGTGTGGCGCTGGCCGAAGGTGTTGTTCACCTCATAAAGGATCGCCGCCATTTCACCGCCAGGGTGATAACAAAAGAACACGCTGATCGGATTGAAGGCAAAGCCCAACACGCGCGGCATCGTCAGCAGGCGTATCGCACCGCCGACAACCGGCGTACCCGCATCGTCGAGATGCTGTTCGATTTGCGCGCGCAACGGCGTGCCGCTTTTGTTGCCGTGATCGCCGTCGTAAAAGGCAAACAGGTTGCGCCGGTTCCTTGAAAACAGGCGCAGATGGGCATCACTGCTCTCGATTTCGTCCAGATCGAGCAGCAGCATATAGATGCGGTAATTCAGCCGGTGCCGACGCGGACGCAGCCGTTGATGCATCACCTGGCCTGTAAAGAGCGCGCTCGCCCCAATCATGCTGCCGCCTTGGAATAAAAAGCAGGGCCGCCTTTGCGGCTTGGCCCTGCCCTCTCGGAGACTTGGATGCGGCCCGAGGGCTCCGAAACTGTCCATGGGCGCTGCGAGCCGCCCAATTGCTCTGCCACCGCAATCCCGGCCTGCAGGCCGTCCTCATGGAAGCCTGAGCCGAAATAGGCGCCGCAGAACCACGTGTCGCGCCGTCCTTGCAGTGCCCACAGATCTGCTTGCGCGCGGATTGCTGCAGTGTTGAACAGCGGGTGGGTGTAAACACCGCGCCAGTGAACTTTCGCCGGGTCTGGTTCGCGCACGGGGTTGAGGGTGACAAACATCGGGCCGCTGTCACCGAGGTCCTGCAGCGCGTTCATCCAATAGGTAACCGACGGCCCGCGGCCGGTGACCGAATCAGCGCTATAATTCCAAGCTGACCAGGTGCGGCGGCGCTGCGGCATAAGGCTGACATCGCTGTGCAGCACCGTTTCGTTGCGGCAATATCCAAAAGCACCCAGCAACGCCTGCTCGTGAAGATCCGCATCACCAAGCATTGCCAGCGCCTGATCGGCGTGAGTAGCGATAACAACCTTGTCAAAGCTGCGTTGGCCATCAGCAGTGGTGATCACCACTTCGCCTGCGTCACGCTTTATCTGCTGCACCGGCATATCGGTCAGCACAGTGCAGTCCATATCGGCAACCATGCGGCCAACATATTCGCGGCTGCCGCCCCTGACAGTCTGCCACAGCGGCCGGTTGCCGGCTTCAAGCAGCGCGTGGTTCTGGCAAAACTGGATGAAAGCAGCAGCGGGAAAATCGCGAATGCCGGCCGATGGCGTTGACCAGATAGCCGATGCCATCGGGTAGAGGTGATCATCACGAAACGCCGCGCCATAGCCGCCGGCCTCAAGGTATTCGTGCAGCGACTGATCGCCAAGCCCCGCAAGAACGCCCGGCGCCTGCCGATAGAAGCGCAGCATATCGCGGATCATCGACCAGAACCGGGGGCGGACCAGATTGCGCCGCTGTGCGAACATCCCGCCAAAATCGGTGCCCGAATATTCAAGTCTGCCGTTATCAAGTGATACGGCAAAGGTCATCGCGGTTGGCTTTGTCGGCACCTGCAGATGGCGAAACAGCGCAGTCAGATTGGGGTAGGTATTTTCATTAAAGACGATGAACCCGGTATCTACCGGCGTTCCCAAGGCCTCGACCGTGTGGCTATGGCCGCCAATCCGGCCATCGGCTTCAAACAGCGTAACCCTGTGGCGCTTTGCCAGAAGCCACGCAGCCGACAGCCCCGAAATGCCGCTGCCGACAACGGCGATGTTCAGACCGCCGCACAAAGCGCTGCCGTTTTCTGCGTCATTGGCTTGATCAAGGCCCATTACTGGCGTGGCTCCCGGCGCGTGTCTATGTCAGCCGTGACGAAGATACGCAGCGCGGATGCGTTTGGATTTGGTTCGGGCGAAATTCTGGTGAATGTTTTTTGTCCAAGGCTCAAATCCAAATGCCGATTAGCTGCGTATGATCTATAACGGCGCCTCCCCCCGCTTGATCGTCCATGCCGGCCTTCGTATCCAATCCGCCATTCACGCATAAAGGATCCATCGCCAATGGGCATTCTTGAAACGGCAATTCGCGCAGCCGAGACGATCGAGCTTCCTGATCCCATCACCCGTCTGGGGGTGGATTACCTGGTGGGTCGTACCCGG
>JANNZB010000156.1:0-3691 GCA_031410395.1 Novosphingobium sp. | reverse complement strand
GATCAACGATGCCTAGACGATCGACTTGCCAGAGACGGTGGTCACCAACCGCTATTTCGGCGAATAAATCGACAATGTGACAGGTGTGGTCACAAACAGCCCACATAACGCTGTGCATTTGGTGGCGCGAGAACCACTAGGCATTGTCGGCGCAATTTCCGCATGGAACTATCCTCTGTTGATGGCCACATGGAAGGTTGCCCCGGCGCTTGCCGGCGGCAATTGCGTCATTCTGAAGCCTGCGGAACGTGCACCCGTGTCCTGCCTGCGGCTAGCTGAGCTGTTTCTCGAAGCTGGCGGGCCGCCTGGGGTTTTCAATGTGGTCAATGGCGAGGGAAAAGACGCGGGGCGCGCATTGGCGCTGCACGGGCAAGTCGCCAAGATCAGTTTCACCGGCTCGACCGCAGTTGGCAAACAGCTGATGATCTATGCTGGAGAATCCAATCTCAAACGGGTGTCGCTCGAGACCGGCGGAAAGAGCCCGCAGATTTTCATGCCGGATATTGCTGACCTAGACAGCGCGGTCGATCGGGCGATCATGGGTATTTTCGACAATGCCGGGCAGGTCTGCAACGCGGGCTCGCGGCTACTGGTGCACCGCGATATGCACGATGCATTCGTCAAGCGGTTCATCGCCCGCACCAGCGAGCTCTATGCGACAGGTGATCCGCTTGATCCGGCAACCAGCCTCGGGCCTATGGTTACTCGTTCGCACCAACAGCAAGTGATGGGCTGGATTGCCAAGGGAGTGGCTCAAGGCGCAACGCTTGCACTTGGCGGAAGCGACGATCCCTCCCGGCCCGAAGGTGCCTATATTATGCCGACACTGTTCACTGGCCTTACCCCGGCAATGGAAATTGGCCGAGAAGAAGTGTTCGGACCAGTTGCCGCGCTGTTCCCGTTCTGCGATGAGGCCGAAGCGATCCGGCTGGCAAATGACTCGATCTATGGCCTCGCCGCCAGCGTGTGGACGCGCGATGTCAATTGCGCGCATCGTATGGTCAAAGCACTTGAGGCAGGCGTCGTCTGGGTTAATTGTTTTGGTGACGGCGACATGACCCAGCCGTTCGGCGGCTACAAGCAATCTGGCAACACCCGTGACAAATCGCTGGAATGCCTGGCAGGCTACATGCAATCCAAGTCCGCCTGGTTCAGCCTGGATTAGCGATCACTTCAGTCACATGGTCGGCCATCCAATCCATGAATGTCCGTATCCGCATGTTTTCCTTCAAATCCTTGCGGCAGATTAACCCCCACGAGCCGGGGCAAACTTCGACATGGTTGGACGCTGCAACTAGCCTGCGACCGGCAATGTCCAGATCTACAAACGGTCCGTTGACCAAGGCAACACCTTCTCCGTTCAGTGCCATTTCAAGCGCAACAGCAAGCGTATCGACCATCAGGTAGGGTACATTGGGTTCAAATTGCACTCCGGCCGAGGTGAACCAGCTCTCCCAGTTCTGCACTTCGGTATAAATCGCCACCAAGGGCTGTTGCATCAGGTCTGCAGTGGTGGCCGAAGGGCCAATGCGCTCCAAAAATTCCGGACTACAGACCGGAAACAGCGCATAGTTGAACAACGGCACCCAATGGAACTTGGACGGGTCAGGCAATACTTCACAGTAGACTAGCCCGACATCGGCATGGACATCGTCGAACTCCCATTCGACTGCACAGGTGCTGAGGGTCAACTTTATTTCCGGATGTGCGTGCAGGAATTCCGGCACGCGTCTGGCCAACCAGCGGATCGAAGCGGTGACATAGGTCTGAACACGCAGTGGCTTGTCCAGCGCATGGCGATGAACCGCTTCAACCCCTTCGAGCAGCGATTCGAACGCGCTGCGGACAAATGGGTAGAGTACTCGGCCTTCTTCGGTCGAAACGATATGCCGGCCTTCCTGCGCAAATAAGGCCACACCAAGCGCTTCTTCGATCAACTGCACTTGATGGCTTATCGCCGGATGGGTCAGACACAGTTCAGTGGCCGCATCGCGGATACTTTGGTGCCGGGTCGCCGCCTCGAAACCCTTGAGAGCCTTGAGAGGTGGCAGGCGGCGCAGCTCGATTTTGCCACTCATCAGATTGGACTCGCAAAGCCTTGAATGCTGCGGACCATATCACCTGAAAATGGATTGGTAAATTATGCTTACCTATTCCGCATCAGTCTTTCCCACGGCGGTCCGCAATTAGCATGGCGGCACCTCTTTCGGCGACCATGACCGTCGGCGCGTTGGTATTGCCTGAAGTGACCGTGGGAAAGATGGACGCGTCGATCACCCTGAGTGAATCCACGCCGTGGACCCTGAGCCGGGAGTCGACCACTGCACGCGAGGAGTCCGGCCCCATCATGCACGTTGATGTGGGATGATAGACTGTGTCGGCTCTTTGACGAAAGTCATCGAGCCACTCTTCTTCACTCTCTACTGAAACATCGGGCACCAGTTGGCCGGTGATGATGTCAGAGAGTGGCGGTGTCGCAGCTAGCCGCCGAAGCAGCGAAATACCCGTCCGGGCTTCATCGATGTCGTGTTGCGTAGCAAGATAATCGGGTTGGATTTCTGGTTGGGCAAATGGGTCCGTACTGACTGCACGAAGCCATCCGCGGCTGGTCGGACGGCAACTGTTGAAGGAAAGCAGAAATGCAGAGAACGGATCGGGGTTTGCAAGCTTGCGCTCAGACAATGGCGTTTGAGTATAGCTGACCGGCGAAAAATACAGCTGTAGATTGACACGGTCGGCGTCAGGATCAGAGCGAACAAAGCCGCCGGCCTGGTTGACGCTCATCGAAAGCGCACCCCCGCGGTTCCAGGCATAGCGCAGCGCTTCGCGGACCTTGCCAAGCAGCGGCGCCAGGTCATCGTTGAGCGTTGGCACTGCACTGGAATAGAAGTAGCTAACAGCCAGGTGGTCTTGCAGGTTGGTCCCAACACAGGGCAGCACAGTTACTGGCTCAATTCCCAGCCCCGACAAATGCGCTCCCTCGCCTATTCCCGATAGCTGCAGCAGTTGTGGCGAGTTGATCGAGCCTCCGGACAGGATCACTTCGCCGCGCGCCCTTGCCCGGTAAAGAGCACCGCCGCGCAGATATTCCACGCCAACCGCACGCCTGCCTTCGAACAATATGCGAGTTGCCATGGCGCGAGTCTTGAGGTCTATCTTCGAGCGCTTCATGGCAGGCCGCAAATATTCATTTGCGGTTGAGGCCCGGCGTCCATTGCGTGTGTTGATCTGGAAGATTCCCAAGCCTTCGCTTCGGCTGCCGTTGAAATCGGAGCTGACCGGTAAACCCAACCTTGCCCCAGCTGCAATAAAGCGCTGGCAAAGTGGATGTGCCTTTGCAGAAATGTCCGTAACGTGTTGCGGGCCGCCTTGCCCGCGCCAATTTTCTTCAACGATCTCGCTGTCCTCGGCCTTGATGAAATAGGGCAGAACATCGTCCCAACCCCAGCCGGGATTGCCCATTGCCTTCCAGTCTTCGTAGTCATGCGGCTGCCCGCGCACGTGGACCATTGCGTTGATCGAACCAGACCCCCCAACAACCTTGCCGCGCGGCCAATAGGAGCTGCGCCCGCCCAGCCCCGCCACCGGCGCGGTATCGTACATCCAGTTCACACGGCGATCGAAGAAGGTCCGGCCATAACCAATCGGCAACTGGATCCATACCGTTCGGTCTGAACCCCCAGCCTCAAGC
>JANNZB010000155.1:0-1501 GCA_031410395.1 Novosphingobium sp. | reverse complement strand
TTGAACGTCCGCGCCGGTGAGCGAATCGCCAACGAAATAGGTCTTGTTGACCAGCTCGCTGTCCAGCCAACCCATGTGATTTTGAATCTCGCTATTGATGCGCGGTTGCAGCGGCGCGCCCGCTTCGCCGAGGCGGCTGGTGTAGAGCTTAAGCATCAGCGGCAGCATGGCCGAGCCCTCGCCGTAATGCAGCAACTGGATGTAGCGGTTGTAGGCGGAGGTGCCCATGGCGGGCGCGAATTGCCCGTTGCCGTAGGTGCGCACGAGGTACTCGATGATCGCGCCGGACTCGATCAGCACCTCGCCACCATCACGAATCACAGGCGCTTTTCCAAGCGGATGAATGGCCTTCAGTTCAGGCGGTGCAAGCCGCGTTTTTGGATCGCGCTGGTAGCTGATGATTGTGTAGTCCTGGCCCAACTCCTCCAGCATCCACGTAATGCGGCGCGAACGCGATTCGTTGAGGTGATGAATTTCGATCATGATGCGGCTTTTTCTCTTTTGGATTGATCCTGAGAGTCTAAACCGCGTGCTCGGGTACATGGCACTCCGACATTGAACTACGCGTGAAACGATACGCAGGCTGGCGCACGCGCTTCAAGTAACTACACTTCATCGCCATGACTGATCGCACCATCCACCCCGACACTCTCCACCGCTGGGTGGCCGATTTATTTCTGGCGGCGGGATCGTCGGCAACCGAGGCGAAGCTCACGGCTGATCACCTCGTGCTGTCGAATCTGAGCGGCCACGATTCGCACGGCGTGGGCATGGTGCCACGCTACGTGCGCTCGATTGGAGCGGGCGAATTGGTGCTCAATACTGACGTTGAGGTGGTCACCGATACCGGCAGTTTGCTGGTGCTCGATGCGCATTGGGGCATCGGACAAAGCGTGACGCATCAGGCGATGAAGATCGCGATCAAGCGGGCGAAGGACACGGGTGTGTGCGTGATGGGCCTGCGCAATTCGCATCACTTGGGGCGCGTCGGCCATTGGGCGGAGCAGGCGATTGCCGAGGGACTGATTTCGATCCACTTCACCAATGCTGTTTCCCAGCATTGGGTGGCCCCGTACGGCGGTGCGGAAGCGCGGTTTGTGACTAACCCCTTCACCGTGGGAATTCCGCGTCCTGACGCCGATGGCGGGCCATTTGTGCTGGATTTTGCGACGAGCGCGATTGCGCAGGGCAAGGTGCGCGTTGCCTATAACGCCGGCAAGCAAACCCCGGCCGGCGCGTTGATCGATCACGCGGGCAATCCGACGACCGATCCCGGCGTGCTATTCGAACCCGTCGATGGACGAACGGGCGCGCTCACCACGATGGCCGCGCACAAGGGTTACGCGCTCGCGATGGTGTGCGAATTGCTCGGCGCGGCCCTCACCGGCGGCGCGGTGACGATCCCGAAAAATCAGCCCAAAGCGGGCGTGTGGAACAACATGCTGACCATCATTTTTGACCCGGCGCGCTTCGGGACGCAGACGGCGTTTGAGTCATCGAC
>JANNZB010000154.1:0-4604 GCA_031410395.1 Novosphingobium sp. | reverse complement strand
GCGCCGCGCCACCGGGCAGACGCTCTATATCCTTGATGAGCCGACCACCGGCCTGCACTTCGAAGACGTCCGCAAACTGCTCGAAGTGCTGCACCGGCTCGTCGATACCGGCAATTCGGTGGTGGTGATCGAACACAATCTGGACGTCATCAAGACCGCCGACTGGGTGATCGACATGGGCCCCGAAGGCGGCGTGCGCGGCGGCGAGATTGTTGCCGTGGGCACCCCGGAACAGGTTGCGGCGAACAAGGCGAGTTATACGGGCGGGTATCTGGGACCGTTGCTCGCTCGCAACCCCGAAGCTCGTTTCGCCCTGTGAGGTCATTCGCACCGGGCTCCGCACACTGGACCGGCTCCTGGTGCAATTCTGCTGTGATTTGAACAAAAATTTGGCGGCAAATGGGAACAGATTGCCATTCTATCTGTTTTTATGGGCTTCCCGGTGGGCAGATTAAGCCTACGCCATATTTGGAGTTCGAGATGACCAAGTTTGCAACCGCCAGTTTGGCCATCCTTGCTGCCGCCGCGCTCTCTGCCCCGGCGCTCGGCAAAAGCCCGCACCGCAGCTACCCTGAAAGCGGCCAAAAACTGACTGCTTCATTGTCTGGAGCAATGGAAGTGCCTGGTCCTGGGGATAGCGTCGGGGCGGGTACGTTTAGCGCCCGCGTCAATCCCGGAACAGGGCAGCTGTGCTATACGCTGACTGCCAGCAAAATCGGAATGGCCACCATGGCGCATATCCATGAAGGCGTGAGCGGGGTCGCTGGATCGCCGGTTGTTACGCTCGCCGTGCCGACAGCGGGCAGTGTGCATCGGTGCCTGACGCTGACAAAAGATCTGGCGATGAAGTTGGCGCACGATCCCGCAGGTTATTACGTTAATGTCCATAATGCCAAATTTCCCTATGGGGCAATTCGCGGACAGGTGATGTAAAAAACCAGGATTGGCTGAACCTGGCGCAGTGCGCCTTGCAGGGGGAGAGGTTGTTGTTCCGGCCTCTCCATCCAGCAGTCTGAGCCATGGGCGTTGGTTCAACAATCTTGGCGAAGCGTTGATCTCACCAATTGATGTTTCCGGGAACAAACTGCGGCTTGCTGTGTTTCCTTATCAGCACTCCGGTGGATTTGCTTTCTGACAGTAAAGTTTCCTCCGGGCCCAACAGTCACAGGAACCCAGGTTATGAAACAGCATATCATCTTTGCGCTTGCAGCCGTCACCACGCTCGGCGGCTGTGTCAGCGATTATGAATCGCGCTATTCTGATGATCCATGGGGCTATTATGATCGCGGCTACTACGATCAATATGGCCGGTACGATTACAACAACCCCGATCCGCGCTATGGCGGCTATTATCCCGATCACTATTATCGCAACGATCGCCGTTATCGCGAACGTGTGATGTCCAGTGATGACCGGATCTATCGCGGGCAGGACGGGCGTTACTATTGCCGCCGTTCGGATGGATCAACCGGACTGGTCGTCGGAGCGGTGGTCGGCGGGGTCGCAGGCAATATCATCGCTCCCGGCGATTCGAAGATCCTGGGCACTGTGCTAGGAGCAATTGGCGGCGCGGCAATTGGTGCCGCGGCGACGAGCGGGAATACGCGCTGCCGATAACGTTTAACCGTGGGGATACGCGCTCGGCGTCCCCACAGTTACATCGCCGAAATCCCCCCATCGAGCTTCAGCTCCGCGCCCGTCATGAAGCTGCTCTCGTCGCTCGCCAGATAGAGCACGCCAAAGGCGATCTCGTCGGGGGTGCCGACGCGGGCCATGGGGATCTGGCGGGCAAGTTTGCCAACCACCGCCTCGCGGGGCGGGCCGCCGGGCCGGGTGAAGCCATCGAGGATCGGGGTATCAACAAAGCACGGGTGGACCGAGTTGCAGCGGATATTGAGCCCCTGGTGGGTGCAGTGCAGCGCCACCGATTTGGTCAGCATCCACACCGCCGCCTTGCTGGCATTATAGGCGGGCATCATTTCCGAGGCGATCAGCCCGGCGATCGAGGAGATGTTGACGATTGATGCGGGCTGGCCTTCGCGGAGCAACGGCATGGCGAGCTTGCAGCCGAGGAACACCGAGTCTGTGTTGATCGCAAAACAGCGCTTCCAATCGTCAAACGTGCAGGTTTCGATATTGCCGTTCACCCCGATCCCGGCGTTGTTGACGAGGATCGAAAGCCCGCCGAACTGTTCAGCGGCCAGCGCCAGTGCGGCGTTCCAGTCGGCCTCGCTGGTGACATCGTGCTGCGCGGCGAGTGCCATGCCGGGGCCGGCGGCGGCATTGATCGCGTCGGCCTGCGCCTGCGCGCCTGCGCCGTTGATATCGGTGAGCAGCACCCGGGCGCCCTCGGCCGCGAGCATCGCCGCCTGCGCTGCGCCAAGCCCCTGCGCTGCACCGGTGACCAGCGCGATTTTTCCTGCGACCCGTTCGGCCATATGGATCATCCCTCTCGTTGTTTTGTTGGGGTAGCGAGCAGGATAATGGGCGTGCGGTCAAGCAGGATTGCGGCCAGGACAGGCCCACGGCGGCGGCCGAGCGGGAATATTCATGCTTGCCGTAGCGGTAACCCGCTCCCTCAGCCGGGCCTTAAGAATCGCGCAGCTATCAATGCTGGGTGTTCGCAAGCCCTTGGCCCACCGCGGTGCCCTCCGAGTCGGCTGAAGGTTTGCGGGCACGACGGCCGCTGTCTGGGGGGCTGGTAGGCTGAACCTGAGGGTGTAGGATGGCGCATGACCGGGCAAAGCCGCTGAGTCGTGCGCCCGGCGAGGAGAGGACCTTGCCATGAACGCATATCGCATATTTGCGCATCCCCTGGCCGCCGGCGCGGCGGTTTGCTGCGCGCTTGCGCCGGTCGCTGCGCTGGCCGCCCCTGTAAAGCTGGTCGCGGTGCTGATCGGAGCGAACGAGACTGAAGGCGGTGATCCCAAGGCCGTCGGCGGCTTCAAAGTCGAGATGGACCCGGAAACCAACGATTTCTGCTATTCACTGTGGGCTGACAAGGGATTCAAGCCGAGCATGGCGCACGTCCATTCGGGCGCGGCAGGAAGCGACGGGCCGCCGATTGCGACGCTTGATATGACCGGAAAGGCCAGCGATGCCTGCATTGCCATCGACAAGGCCAAGCTTGAGCCCATCGCCGCAAACCCCGCGCTATTCTACGTGAACGTGCATAGCGCGGCTTTCCCCAAGGGCGCGATGCGCGGGCAATTGGTGAAGGAGTAGGAACTACATTAGCCCCACCTCACATCTTCGTCATCCTGAACTCGTTTCAGGATCCATCGTGCCTCAGACGCAGTTCACGGACTTCAAAAGCCCAGCGGTAAGGAAGTTTTGTCATCGCTTGCCACGGAGCTTGAACCACGATGGATGCTGAAACGGGTTCAGCATGACGAGTCTTTGGGGGCGGCAATATGTTTGTCGCTCACTGTTTAGACAGGGGCCGCATTCCCTTGGCTGAACCGACAAGGGCATCGAACACCCCAGACAGCAAACGGGGCCGGCATTGCTGCCAGCCCCGTCCTCACCGACCGTCCGTCATCGGTTCCACATGCTCAACCTTCAACTTGCGCTGAACGCCTTGCCTGCCTTACCGACGCCGTTTCGGCGGCGTCCGGTCCCGTCAGGTGGGTGCTGGGATCGGTTTCGCTAACCCTAAGGTTAGTTAGCCGACCGTCGCACTCCCGCCTGGCGGTTCCGCAATCACTTCCATGGATCGCTGCTCCGGTCTGCGCCCAATACCGAAGTACCGGCTTCTTCCCATCGCCTCGCTCCTGAGAAAGCGATCGAACGATGGCGCTCCTCTCACTGCATCTGCGGTTCGCGATACGCATTCCGGGGGGAATTTGTACTGCTGGTTTTCCGATACTGCTGCGGGCATCGCCTTCGTATCTTTAGTTTGCTTCTTCCCTTTGATTTCCGGGGGGTTACCCCTTCTTTCTTTGGTCCGAAGCGCCCTTCCGATGACCTGAAGCTGCGCCTTCGAAGTGAGTCGTTCAAGGTGGATTTGGCAAAGTTATCCACAGGCCGCGATATGGCGGTGGATAACTGTTTTTGAGCCGTGGACATTGGCGCATTTGCGCGGGTGCCGTGTTTTTCGTCATCGATCCCGCTGCGAAAGCAGCCGTAATCGTCTATCGGTCTCTCTGCGCCAACAACCGCAACCGGAGGGCATTGAGCTTGATAAAGCCCGCCGCATCCTTCTGGTCATAGGCCCCAGCATCGTCCTCAAATGTGACGTGGCGTTCGGAATAGAGCGAATCTGGCGACTTGCGGCCAACCACCGATGCCATGCCTTTATAGAGCTTGAGCCGCACTGTGCCGGAAACCTTCGCCTGGGAATGGTCAATTGCCGCCTGCAGCATCTCGCGTTCAGGCGTGAACCAGAAGCCGTTGTAGATCAGCTCGGCATATTTCGGCATCAGCTCGTCCTTGAGGTGCGCCGCGCCGCGATCAAGCGTGATCGATTCAATTCCGCGATGGGCGCGGGCATAGATCTCTCCGCCGGGCGTCTCATACATCCCGCGGCTTTTCATCCCGACAAAGCGGTTCTCAACCAGATCGAGCCGCCCGATGCCGTGCTTGCGGCCGAGCGTGTTGAGCTC
>JANNZB010000153.1:0-1706 GCA_031410395.1 Novosphingobium sp. | reverse complement strand
GACCGAACTTGGCCTTATTGACGAGTATCGGCTCTACTTTCACCCCGTCGTGCTGGGCCACGGCAAGCCATTCTTCGCCGGCCCCCGGCCGCCCCTACGCCTTGTGGCAAACGATCTGATTGGTGAGGGCGTTATCAGGCTTACCTACGTTCCGGCTTGAAAGCGCATTGCGGCAATGACACCGATCCGCTGGAGCGGGAACTTCTGGCTACAGAAAGCGCTCCCTCCGGTCACGTCCAGCGGGCATTCAGAAATTCCGATTGACCGTCTGCTCAGCCTTTGGCCTTCTTCTCCGCCAGCAAGCCCAATACATACATCGCAACCGTAGCCCCGGCGATGGCGGTGATGTCTGCATGGTCATAAGCGGGCGCAACTTCGACAATGTCCGAGCCGACCAGATTGAGGAAGCCGAGCTTGCGCAGCACGGACAGGATCTTCGCCGAAGACGGACCGCCCGCGACCGGCGTTCCGGTGCCGGGCGCAAAGGCGGGGTCGAGGCAATCAATGTCAAAAGTGAGATAGGCTTTGGCGTCGCCGACATGGGTTCTGATCGCATCGGCAATGGCCTGTGCACCCATATCCTCCACTTCGTAACCGGGAATGATCCTTATGCCGAAATCATCCGGCGCAGCTGTGCGGATGCCGATCTGGATCGATCGCTTGGTGTCGATAATGCCCTCGCGCGCTGCCCGGGCCACGAATGAGCCATGGTCAATACGCTTGCCATCATCGAACCATGTATCCTGATGCGCATCAAAATGCACCAGCGCCATCGGTCCGTGGACAGCCGCATGGGCCTTCAAAAGCGGCCAGGTCACATAATGATCGCCGCCCATCGAATAAAGAAACGCGCCGCTCTTGAGGATCTTCGTCGCCTCTTTCTCGATTGCCGCCGGGGTCTTCTGGTGATTGCCATAGTCAAGCAGACAGTCGCCATAGTCGATCACGGCAAGGTCCTTGAAGAGATCAAGTCCGAATGGATACTGCGGATCATTGTCGAATATCGCCGAGGCACGGCGGATCGCCTGCGGACCGAACCGCGCACCGGGGCGGTTTGAAACAGCCGCATCAAATGGAATGCCCCAGACCACCACATCCACGCCGCGAACATCTTTGGAATACTGGCGACGCATGAACGAAAGCGCCCCTGCATGGGTCGGATCGCTGGCCGCCGAATTGCGCGATTTGGCAGTGAAGGCGTGGTCGATGGAAGTGGATGGCATGATTGTTCCTGCATTGACGGCTACGATCCAAAGCGCGGACGTGTCTTTTGTAATTATCCCTACAATCGGTAACAGCGAAATTCAATTCCTCGCCGCATGGTGCATTTTTTTGCAAAAAGCCTCCGCCTCTTGTGAACGCGGCCACCTCAACCCGCTGCATCGCGTTCCTCAGTACGTTCCCTTGGCGACTGCCGCCGCAAGACAGCAGTACTTCTCTTCTCCCCTCTGTTTGCGGAGGCCTTCAGGACGGGCGAGACCCGTGGCTCGCCCCGGCAGTGGCCGCGAAGCGTCGGATAAGGGGCAGCGCAGAGTCTAAAAAATCATCGTCCATCCCCAGAGCCCCGTCATTCCGGGGCCGCGCAGCGGAGCCCAGAATCCAGAGCGCCGATTATGGAATCGAGACGCCGCCCTTGCGTTCATCTTTGCCCGTCACGCTGATCTTGTTGCCAAATCTTGACCGTCACAACTCTGGATTCCGGGCTC
>JANNZB010000152.1:0-1550 GCA_031410395.1 Novosphingobium sp. | reverse complement strand
TTCCGTCCTGTGTCTCGGCGGCCCAGCCCTGCTTATTCATCCGCTGCATCAGCAGGCGCAAATGACTGCTGCCGGGCGCATCATCGATATTACCGATGGGCCGTCCGAGAGCCGCAGCGCTTTCTTCCCATGCCTTCAGCTTGGGCGTGAAACTCGCAATCGCATCGGCTGGCCCGGAGCTTGGCCCTGCCCCCACCGCGACAATCGATTCCGCCGCGTGCATCGAACAGAATTCGGGGTGCGATGGTACGCAGTGATAGCATTCGAAGAAGTTCTCGACGACCAGTTTCCAATTGGCGGTTGTCGGATAGCTTCCGGCATGGGCGATGCGGGCATCAGCGATGCCTTGATAATCCAGTATCGGACCCATATCGCCGAAGGTCGCGTCGAAATCGTCGGGTTCGTCCTCGCTCATGTTGATGAAGATCAGTCCGCGAAAAACGCGGATATGGCAGGCGAAGAGGCTATTTTCCGCTTTATCGAAATCCTCCGGCATCAACCGCGCTGAAATGAGCCGCCCGTCTAGTCCGAACGTCCATGCATGATAAGGGCAGACCAAACGCGGCGCATTGCCGCTTTCCGACTGGCAAATAGTCGAGCCGCGATGGCGGCAGACGTTGAAGAAGGCGCGCACCGTTTCGTCATTTTCGCGGATGACGATGATCTGTTCGCTACCCACCCGAAACAGGAAATAGTCGCCCTTGTTCGGGATACGAGAGACATGGCCTGCGAGCAGCCATTTGCGGCTGATGATTTGGTCCATATCGGCCCCGAACACCGCGTCGCTGCAATAAAATTCCTGGTCAAAGCTATAGCCTACGCGTGTATTCGCGGCGAGGCGGCTCATAAGTTCCCGTTGTGATTCAATGGGCGACATCAGATTTTGATCCGTGTATTTGTGGGGTCATACATTGGTTTCATCGAAGCGGTGACGGGGTAGCGCACGCCCGCAATCTCGATTTCATAATCATCTGCGCCAATCGGCCCGACAACACCGCCATCTGCTCCGGTCACGTAGCCAAGCCCGCACGCGCCGCCCAAGCTATGCGTATACATGCCCGAACGGATGTAACCAGCGACGCGGTCACCCTGCCAGATTGGTTCATTATGATAGAGCATGGGCATTGGGTCTTTTAGCAGGAACTGGACAAGCTTTTGCGTCAGCCCAGCTTCCTTTTGCGCGACCAACGCGTCACGCCCGATAAACCCGCCCGGCTTGTCCATCTTTACCGCAAAGCCAAGGCCCGCCTCCAACGGCGTATCCTCATCGGTGATATCGTGACCCCAGTGGCGATAGGCCTTTTCCACACGCAACGCGTTCAGCGCATGATAGCCACAGTGCTTCAGGCCAAAGGCCGCGCCCGCTGCAACGATCTCGTCATAGACGCCGGTCATGAACTCTGTTGGGATGTATAATTCCCAGCCCAGTTCGCCGACATAGGTGATACGGCTTGCGCGCACGATGGCATAGCCCAGCTCAATCTCTTGGCTGGTCGCAAAGGGGAACGCCTCGTGCGACAGGTCATTGGGGCAAATCGACTGCAGGAACG
>JANNZB010000151.1:0-1550 GCA_031410395.1 Novosphingobium sp. | reverse complement strand
CACGAAGCAGATGGCGGGCGTGATAAAGATCATCGCGATCACCGGCGAGCGATCATCCCACTGCATCACGTCGGTGAACAGCCACACAAAGAAGCTGTTCAGCGCAAAACTGATGCCCGACGTGACGAAGAACTTACCGCCCTGTTTTGCCGATGCGTCGCCGCTCGTTTCGCGAAAACTGAAACGCGCATGCATGAAATAGCCCAGCGCCATCGAGACGAGATAGGCGATCACATTTGAGCCGAGCGGTGGCACTTGCCCCCAGCCCACAGCAATCAGATAGGCCGCAACGCCGAACGCAGTGACGATCCCGCCCGTGATCCCGTAACGCAGCACCTGGCCCAGCAACGTGCGTTGATCATTATTTAGGGGCAAATGCTCTAACATGACGCTCCGCTTGGCAGGGAAGCCCCAGCCCCTTAATGGCGCGGGTGGTTCAGGGGAAGCGTTGATGCGTGAAGACCAAAATCGGGTGATCACGCATTGGCGGCGCTGGATGCTGCTGATCTGGCTGCTTGCCTGCGTCGTGTTCATCGTCATGCGCTGGCAACCGATCCTTGCGTTCGGTCTTGGCGATACCGACGACAATATGCGGATGGCGCATGTCCGCGCGCTGCTGAACGGGCAGGATTGGTATGACTTGCGCCAATATAAGCTCAACCCGCCCGACGGTTTCAATATCCACTGGACGCGGCTTGTCGATCTGCCGATTGCGGCGCTGCAATTGCTGATCAAGCCGTTTTTCGGCACTGTGATCGCGGAAAAGACGTCCGCCGCGCTGGCCCCGCTGATCCCGCTTTTGGTTGCAATGTTTGCCATGGGCGTGGCCGTCCGCCGCCTTGTTGCCCCCGGATCCTTCGCGTTTGCCGCCGGGCTGATGCTTGCCTGCCAGGCGGCGATGCTGATGTTCATGCCGCTCCGCGTCGATCATCATGGCTGGCAGCTTGCGATGCTGGTCATCACGATTGCCGGGCTGGCTGATCCTGATGTGCGGCGTGGCGGGCTGACAATGGGGCTGTCGAGTGCAGCCTCGCTGACCATCGGGCTTGAGCTGATGCCGTTCCTCGCAATCTCCGGTGCCGCCGTCGTGCTGCACTGGATATGGGAACGCGGGGAAGCGATGCGGATGCGCAGCTATGGCGCTGCGCTCGGGCTGGGCTGTGTGCTCGGCTATCTTGGCTTTGCATCCTATGACAATGCGGTGCCGCGCTGCGACGTGCTGTCGCCGATCTGGCTGACGACAATGAGTGTCGCGGGGGCACTTGCGGTTGGGCTGTCATTCCTGTCGGGCCAAAAACCTGTCATCCGCCTTGCTGCGGCGGCCATCGGCGGCGCGCTGCTGGTCGGCGGCTTCGTCTACGCCTGGCCGCAGTGCATCGATCGCCCCGAACAGATCAGCGACGAACTTGTCCGCGTCTGGTTCAGCAATGTCCGCGAGGCCAAACCGCTTTACACCCAGCCTTGGGTCACCATCGCGACCGTTGTTTCGCTGCCCGTCGTCGGCGTGGTCGGCAGCATCTGGGCCGCGTGGCGCGCATGGGGCACGCGTC
>JANNZB010000150.1:0-2759 GCA_031410395.1 Novosphingobium sp. | reverse complement strand
GCTGGTGATCATGTTGACCCCCGGCGTGCGCACCCCGCGACCGGTCATGCAGCCGTGCTGCGCCTCTATCACCACGGCAACGCCCTGCGGGTGGAGGTTGTCCCAGATGCACTGCGCGACTTCTGAGGTCAGGCGCTCCTGAATCTGCAATCGGCTGGCATAGCCGTGGAGCACCCGCGCCAGCTTCGAGATGCCGACGACGTGCTGCATCGGCAGATAGGCGATGTGGGCCCTGCCGACGATCGGCGCCATGTGGTGTTCGCAATGTGACTGAAACGGAATATCCTTGAGCAAGACAACCTCGTCATAGCCGCCGACTTCATGGAAAACGCGCGCCAGATGGGTCGCCGGATCTTCGGCATAGCCCTGGCAATATTCCTTCCACGCCCGGCCAACGCGCGCCGGGGTATCGAGCAGGCCTTCGCGCTCCGGATCATCTCCCGACCAGCGGATCAGCGTGCGAATGGCATCCTGAACTTCATCGGGAACGATCAGTTTACCGTTTTCGTCGTGATCATGCCCAGCATCGCAACTCATAGACCATTCCTCACATTGGCCGCCGCAAAAATCCCCCACGGCGGAACAGCCCGCGACGGCGGCTGATGGGTTCGAACATATCCTCAGGTCGCTCAGGATCAAGCAGCGCATTATCTGCCAGCGCCTTTTCGGTATCACTCAGTGGGCGCAGTTGGAAGCGTTCCAGTCGCTTGCCAGCGCGCGGTGCCGCTTCAATCATCGCCGACATTGTACCGTGCCTTTCCAGCAGCGCCGGCACATCCTCGGGCCTGAGGCCGCAATGTTCGGCGAGCAACCGGTGGCGAATACTGGTAATCGCGGCGCGCACTTCCGGGCGATCATTGATGGGCCGCGCGGCATCGATAAAAACATCGGCTTCAGTATCAAGCCCCATCGAACGGTTGTTCATGTTTGCCGAACCGACGCGAATGACCTCATCATCAACGATCATCATCTTGGCGTGAACATAGATCGGTGTTCCGCCAGCGGTATAGGGGATGTACAGCTGGAGCCGCTTTTCCAGATCGCGTTCGCCCACAGCGTGCATCAAACGAACGCGCGCGCCGTCCATCGCCGCCTGCCCCAGCCACCCGTCAGCTGTGAACGGATTCATCAGGATTACTTCGGGCGGATCGGGGCGGCTGAGCCGCTCGGCCAGCGCCTCGGCAACCTTTCGGGAGGCGAAATATTGGCTTTCGGCATAGATAAAGTTTTTGGCCCGGGCGATGTGCTCGACAAACAGCGCCTTGATTTCGGAAACTTCCTGTGACCCGTGCCAAGCCGCCTGGGTGCGGGCAATACCGACCTCGACGTTTTCAAATTCGGCGCGGATTGAATTGGGCCAAGGGCATTCATCTTGTGGTTCACACGGCTCCATTGGCGGGCCGCCAGCGCGTTCCCAGCGAATGCGGCCAAGATCGCCCAACTTTCTCGCCACCGGGCCTTCGACCAGAAGGCTAAGATCATGCCACGGACCATAGGGCTTGCCGCTGGGATCTGTGCGCCGGGCATCGTCATCAAGATGCTCAGGTGTGTCCCAGCGTCTGCTGGTCATGTCGATGCCGCCACAGACCGCAAAGCAATCATCGATGACCACGATTTTCTGGTGATGGCTGCACCCTACGGGGTGCGCCGAATCGAACTTGAAATCGATCCCCGGGGCACGCCACCAGCGATAGAGATCGAGGATCATCGACCCGCGAAAAACAAACTTGAGCGCGCCGAAATTCCATTTGAGCACCCGTACTTGCAGGGCCGGATTGCGGTGTGTCAGCCAAACGATGAACCAGCCCAGTCTGGCCGGAGGGCGCACCTTGCTGGGCTTGTTCCACCAGCGCCGCCCCGTCCCCAGCCGCACCCGCGTATCAACGTCCCAGCCGATCAGATGAATTCGCTGCCGCGCCTCAATCATGGCTTCCTGCATGACTGCGAAATAAGCGGCGCAATCGATGACCACGTGGGCTTTGGTTGCCATGGCAAAGCACCAGGCAGATTTGCTGTTGCTTTCGCTGCTAACGGTCTGGTCGTGTTCAGTCATCCTTAGGCCACCCTGCTATCAGATTGCCGACAATGGCAAGAGGCGATAGAGGCAGCCTGTCTGCAATTGCCGTTGACAAGCCGTGCTGTCTGACCGATTCAGAAATAGGTCAAAAGTTGAATTATATTACCTGCCATGCCCGTTCGTTCATCTCCGCTTCAAATTCGTCGCGGCATGGGCGCTCAGTTATTACAAGAGAGAGGACACTTGAATGCTTCGTAACGCCCTTATCGCTGGCCTTATCGCCACCGCATCGCTTTCCGTTTCGGCTACTGCTATCGCGGCTGATGCTGCAACGGCAACCGGCTATAGCACAGCTGAAACATCGATCGGCACACTGCTTGATGATCCTGCCGCCAAGGCTGTGCTTGACAAGGTGATGCCCAGCTTCAGTACCAATCCGCAGATCGAAATGGCGCGCGGCATGACTCTAAAGCAGGTTCAGCAGTTCGCGCCTGACCAGATGACCGATGAAGTTCTGGCCAAAGTTGATGCCGAGCTCACCAAGGTTCCAGTAAAGAAGTAATCACTCCGGCCCGGCGTTCCATTGGGGTGCCGGGCCGTCGATTTAAGCCTGCTCCCCAAAAGCGGGCAATTGCCTTTGACCCGATTTCCCTGTTTACAACCATACGAGCGGAATTAGGGGAGCAAGGCCAAGTGCAAAGAAACATCGTTTGGGCATTGGTCCCGCTGGCGATCATGGGAC
>JANNZB010000149.1:0-3778 GCA_031410395.1 Novosphingobium sp. | reverse complement strand
AAGGGCTGGTCCTATGGCGTCCGTTCGTCGGTACCTGCGCCGGTCGGCCCCCGCAGCTTCACCGTTTCCGCACCCGTTCAGGCCGACAAGACCGGCGAATCGATTCGCCTGCTGATGGCCGACATGGCCGCATTCCCCGGGACAAAACCGGTTGACCAGACCGAGCTCAATCGGGTGACCGACGGAAATGTGCGCGGCCTGCCCAACCGTTTTCAAACCAACGGTCAGGTGCTGCAAGCCATCGTCGGCAACGACCGGCTGGGTCGCCCCGATAACTATTACGCCGCGCTGCCCAGGCGCTATCGCGCGATTGACGCTACGGCGCTCGATGGCGCGGCCAAGACCTGGCTGCAACCATCTGGGCTGGTCGTGGTCGTGGTAGGAGATCGCAAGCTGGTCGAGCCGCAACTGAAAGGTCTCGGCCTGCCGGTAGAGATCGCACCGACTGCTGCAACGGGCAATTGACAGCAGCCATATCGGCGGTGCAAATCGTGCCTGCGCGATTCAAATCGCCGCCAAATAACCTGTTGAGGAGCATCCCATGTCTGTTGCCGGAACCTATGAAGTAAACGTCAAGTCACCAATGGGCGATCAGGGCGGAACCCTCACCGTCGTGGTTGACGGCGACACGTTTTCAGGCTCGCTCAACGGCGGCATGGGCGCGATGGACATTACCGGTGGCAAGGTTGATGGCGATACGATGTCGTGGTCGATGGACATGAAGGTGCCAATGCCGATGACACTCGATTGCACCGCCACGGTCGATGGGGATGTCCTGACGGGTGACGTCAAGGCAGGCGTGTTCGGATCGATGCCGCTGAGCGGCAAGCGGGTGGGGTAAATTACAGCCGCGCGCTGTCCATGATGGCTTCGGCTTTGGCGTGGTCGCGCTCATAAAAGTTGATCGCGGGGGCATCAAAGCTGATCAGATAGAGTTGGCCCTTGATCAGTGTTGCCCGCGCCAAGCCTTTGTACTGCATTGGGTTGCCCTGCACGGCGAAGGTATAGAAGAACTTGATGCCGTCCTGTCCGAGGAACTTGGCAGGTTCGCTGCCGGTCACTTCATAAACCGCCGTGTTATAGGCGATGCGCTGCGAGCTTTCGTAGAATTCGGGAATGTCGGTCAATTGAAGGTTCTTGCCCATCACCGGCAGCGGCTTTTCCTTTTTGTTGACGTCTTTGTAAAATGTCTCGCCCGGCAGAAGCGCGGCGGCGAAATAGACCTCGTTGATTGACGGGCCATCGAGCGTCCAGGTTTCACCCTTTTTGCTCGCGCGATGCGAAGCGCGGTTCCATGCTTCTCCCGGGGTAACCGTCATTGTGCTTTTGGCGACCTTGACGGGAGCGGCCGCCGGAACCAGCTTCCAGCCTGCCAGTGCCTGCCCCGCGGGTATTGCTATCAACGCGGCTGCCGTCAGAATTTTTCCGAAACGATTCATAATTATCCTCCTGCCATCATGGCAATCATTGCCTTGTCAGACGCACCGGGCGCCCGTTTGAGATATTCGCCAAGATCAGCCTTGCCCTCAGCCGTTCGGCCAAGCTTGAGCAGCGCGAGGCCGCGCCCGCGCCACAATTCTGGCACGCTGCCATCACCTGCGATGCCCTCACCGAAATAGGTGACTGCCTTGTCCAGATCGCCATCGCCCCCGCGCCGACGATAGAGCTCGGCGCGGGCAAAGTATTTCCAGCTCGTCCAGCCTTCCTTGGCCAGGCTCGACACCAGATATTCGCTTGCGCCAAAATCGTTTTGTTTCAGCTGATCATCGATGAACAGCGGCCAATAGCGGGCCATCACCTTGGCGTAGCTATCCGTGCCAAGATTACCCGGCCTGCCGGGTTGGGTAACAGCTTCCTGCGCCAGATAGGCCACGCGTTCGGCGCTTGGCGGGTGGCTGGCAAAAATGCCGCCATTCTTGTCTTTCTTGGACTTGACCTTGCGCGACGCCGCAGTGGCATCCATTTCTTCGCGCAACTGCTCCCAGATTTTCGACGATTCACGCGTATCGTAACCGGCCTTGGCCATCAGATTCAGACCGCCAATATCGGCTTCATGCTCCATCTCGCGCGAGAAGTGAAAAATGTCAGCCAGCAGGCCGAACGAAGCCAGTAGGCCAATCCCGGTGAAAGCCAGCCACGTCGCTGTCGCCGATTTTGATCGGACGTCGCGGAACAGTTTGATCGAATGCCGCTTTTGAAAGTGGGTGTATTCATGGCCGAGAACGGCGGCCAGCTGCGCTTCATTCTGCGTGCGTAGCAACAGCCCCGACCATACTTCCATCATGCCATTGGGGGCCATCGAGGCGTTGAATTGCGAGGTGCGCATCAGGTAAATCCGGATGGGCGCGCAATTGACCTGCCCCACGGTCTTGCAGAATACCGAGCGGACATACTCGTTGAGTGCCGCATCACGCATCACTTGCGGGGAAACTTTCAGCGCCCGCTCGGCCTCATCCATCTGCATCCACAGGCCGCGCTCGTCCTTGTCCTGCGGCTTGTAATCGAGCGGAGAAATATCCTCACCCGCCTTAGCCGCAGATTCTGACTTCGCCGTCACTTTGGCTTCCGCCATCGGGGCAAGCACCAGTGAACCCGCCGCCAGCAACAGCATTACGCGCGACATGATCATTTTCGCGGCCTTTGCCCGCCCGCTCCCGCTTACTTGCTCACCGGAGCGGCCGGTGCGGGAACAGCCGTTGTCGCCGCGCCGGTCAATCCGAGCGTCCGCTTGGGAAACCCGCGCATCAGTTCCTTGACGCGTTTGTCCGCGCCTGCGGCGTCGCGCATATCGCCGCCCATCTGGATGTCGGCGTTCAGCCAAACCATGTCGCCGGTTTCAAGGTCAACCAGACCAGCATAGCCGATGTGAACGCCAGCCGGGACATAGGCGCCGAACAGCCCGGCCATCAGCAACTGGGCCACCTTGCGGCCCGCATCGCCATAGGCATCGTGCGTGTAGATGAACATGGCATAGTCCGCGCCGGTTACAGACTTGAGCTGTTTCGCACCGGACCCAAGCGTCCAGTCAAATTTCCATTTGACCTTTTCAGCGGGGGTGGCGGGCATGATTTTCTTGGTAGGCAGGCGATCAAAAAACAGCGCGTGGCTCATCGCTTCGGTTGAAACGACCTGAAACAATCCACGAAAATCATTGAGCACTTTGGCGTTTTCGCCCTCAGGATCGCCGAGAAATGTCAGGTTCGCCTCACGAGCCTCAGCGGCGGAATCAAACGACTTTTGCAAGTTGGTGCGCGCGGTCGCGGTCCAATCGGCGTTGGGTTCGTCCAGCCCGCCAACGCGCAATGTGCCCATCTGCACATCCGGGCGAAAAACGATGATTTTCGCCTCCTTGTCGGTCGGAAAAGCGAAGCCATCCTTCACCGCCACCCCAGCCAGCGCAGGCGCGGCGGCCGCCATCAGGCAAAGTCCCGAAAAGCCAGCCAAAAGCCTGCGAAAATTCATATTATGCATTGAAAGACCCCTCATTCCCAGATCAAGAATGATGGGTCTTCAAGCGTTTGGCAAGCCACAAAAGTAACAACAACCATTTTGGCCGCTGTTCGGTATGGGCAGTTACCCCAGCCCCTTGCGCACCGCCTCATTCACCACTTGCGGGTTGGCCTTCCCCTGCATCGCTTTCATCGTCTGCCCGACGAAAAAGCCGAACAGGGCTTCTTTGCCAGCGCGGTACTGTTCGACCTTGTCGGCGTTATCGGCGAGCACTATTGCGACGACGCCTTCGATCGCGCCAGAGTCGCTTTGCTGTTTGAGGCCTTCG
>JANNZB010000148.1:0-3035 GCA_031410395.1 Novosphingobium sp. | reverse complement strand
CTTGGGGCTTGCAACAACCCCGCGAGCATCGCCGCCTGTTCAGGCCGCAGGTTTTCCGGCTGGCGGTAGAAATAGTGCAAGGACGCCGCGCGCAACCCGTACATATTGTCGCCGAAATAGGCGTTGGAGAGGTAGCGTTCGAGGATCTCGTCCTTGGTCAACCAGGCTTCGAGCCAGAACGCGATCAGCGCCTCGCGCGCCTTGCGGGTCAGGCTGCGTTCGGGGGTGAGGAAGGTGAACTTGGCGAGCTGCTGGGTGATCGTGGAGCCGCCCTGGGTGCGGCTTGAGGTGAGGTTGCCCCACACCGCGCGGGCAATGCCTTTGGGCGAAATGCCCCAGTGCGAATAGAACCCCCGGTCCTCGATCGCGAGGAACGCCTGAACCACATGGGGTGGCAGATCCTTGATCGTCACCGGCTTGTCGACCGTCGCCCCGGTCCGCGCGATCGGGGTGCCATCGGCGGCCAGCAGGGTCAGCTGCGGCGGGACAATCGGCTGGAGCGACTTGGACAAAGGCGCGGTCAGCGCGAGCCATGCGACCAGCACAATGAACAGCGCGAACAGCCCTGCGGTGATGCGCTTGGCCCACCACCAGCGGGTGCGTCGGCGCGTTGGCGGCAGCACGAACTCGCCGGGGACGGGGCCGTGGTCATCTACCGGCGATAAGGGCACTCCGGCGGGGGCAGGCTGGCGGCGGTTGAACAGCATGATCCTCACTGTATTATCGCATTAACACAGCTATTGCAATCGGCTTGGACTGCACTGGCCGCGTCATTGCCGCCGCACATCGTAAGTAATTCTGATCCGCACCCATTCGCCGACTTTCGAGACCCCGCCCAGACGCGGTGGGCGGACCTGAAACTGCCACGCGGCGGCGAGGACCGAGCGCTGGATATTTGACCCGCTGGGATACTCGTCGAGCCCGATGCAGTCATCGACCCGGAAATCGGGCACGGTGCGGCAGGCGATGGTCGCCCAACCGGGGCCGCTGGCGGTGGAGAGGTAGCCCGCCAGCTCATCGTCATAGGGCTCGCGGTACCACGCTGCCGCGTAGAGCTTCTCGCCGTGCGGACCCGCTCCGCCGGCGCGCGGGGTGTCGCCGGGCACGCCCGTATCGGGCGGTCCCATCGGGCCGCGCGCCGCTCCGGGCTTGACCGGCTGGCGTGGCAGGTTGGAGATATCGAGCTGCGCCATTTGCGTGCGCGAGAGCGGGATCAGCGGCGGCATGGCCGGCGGCGCGGGGCTGGCAACCGGCTGGGGCGTCAGCACCGCAGCAGCGCGCGGACGGACCGCGATTTGCACCCGGCGTTGTTGCTCCACCGCGGGATCGGACGGCTTGGGCTCGGGTTTGTCCTCGACCGAACGCACATCCACGCTGACCAGCGCCATGTCCGCGATCTTCTTCGGCGATTCGACCTGCCCGAGCGTGAGCAGGCCCATCACCAGCAGCACTTCGACCAGCAGTGCCAGCACAAACCCCCGCACGCGCGGCACTTCCCCGGCGCGGAGGCGGCGCAGCAGGCTGCCGACGAAGTTTCGGACGTGCGGGATCACTGGCCTCGGGGTTGGTTGATGAAGTGCGTGCGCAGGAGCCGCAATCGGGACCTGCGGGGGCGGCGCTTAGCAGAACCGGGCGATGTAGGAAAACTGCTTTGGCAGAGGAACCGGAGCAGGCGTAGACGTAGCTGAAGTTGATGTGAATCTTAGCACTTGAGAGCAAGGATTCGAATTGACTGAAAAAACTTCAGCCATGCCAGTTTGCAAAATTGGACTGCGGATCGTCCAACGCAGAATTATGCCAGCTTCGCATACTTATTGGTCGCTCGGATCAGGCGATCCAAAATTCCCGGTTCGGAATATGCGTGGCCAGCGCCTTCGATCAAATGGAACTCTGCTTTAGGCCAAGCCTTGTGCAGCTCATAAGCATACCGAGCAGGACAGGGCATGTCATATCGACCCTGGACGATCGTGCCGGGAATGGGCGCTAGTTTGTGTGCGGCTCGCAGAAGTTGGTTCGGTTCAAGCCAACATTCGTTCACGAAATAATGCGTTTCGAGGCGTGCGAACGCGAGCGCGAAATGCGCCTCTTCGTGCTGCGCTGTCAAATCGGCACTCGGTAGGAGCGTGATCGTCTGTCCCTCGTAGAGGCTCCATGCACGTGCTGCTGCCAGTTGGACTTGGGGGTCGGTACCCGTGAGCCGCCTGAAGTAGGCCTGCAAAAGATTGCCCCGCTCTGCCTCGGGAATTAGCGCTATGAAGCGCTCCCACTTGTCCGGAAACATTTCAGACACACCGAACTGATAGAACCAATCAAGTTCCGGTTTGGTGCAGGTGTAGATGCCGCGCAGAACCAGATGGCTCACGCGTTCAGGAAACGTTTCGGCATAGGCCAGCCCCAAGGTGGATCCCCAGGAACCGCCAAACACCAGCCACTTGTCACAACCGGCTGCTTCTCGCAGACGTTCTATATCGGCGACAAGGTGCCATGTGGTATTGTCGGCGAGCCCGGCGTGCGGAGTAGATCTGCCGCAGCCGCGTTGATCGAACAGCGTCAAGTCGTATCGTTCAGGATCGAACAGCCGTCGATGATCCGGAGAAATGCCGCCACCGGGGCCGCCATGAAGGAACACGGCGGGCTTTGCGCCGGGTGTTCCGCAGCGTTCGAAGTAGACCGAGTGCCCATCGCCGACATCGATATGTCCGGATGCGTAGGGCTCGATCAGTGGAAACAATCCGCACAGCTTCATGGTCGTTCTGGAGCCTTCGCAAGGGTATCATCACGGTTTGCCAAGATACATCCGGCCCGTGTTTACGACCAGAATCTTCTCTCCGTCAAATTTGTGCCCATCTTCTAGGAACTTGAGAACTAGACCAAGTCCGGCGATACCGGAGGCTTCGGTGTTGATTGGCTCTATGTCTTTGCCGCGATGCATTGCTTTGTAGAGTGCATCTTCTACATAAGAATCGCGTAACGGGTGAATTGCGGAGTGTTTGCCCAATATTCCGGATGTTATCAGTTCCGTTATTTTTTCCGGG
>JANNZB010000147.1:0-10189 GCA_031410395.1 Novosphingobium sp. | reverse complement strand
CGTTCTGGCGACCGACCAATCGACCGAGAGCGAAGTTGTCGATGGCAAGACCGTTGTCCACCAGTTCAGCACCGTGACCATCGAGGTAACTCCGCGGATCGCCGAGAAGATTCAGGTTGCCGAAACGATCGGCACGCTCAGCCTGGCGCTGCGCTCGATCGCTGACAATCAGAGCGAACTTGAGCGGCTGGTCGCCAGCGGCGCGGTCAAGGTGCCAACCGGCGCCAGCAAGATCGAGGAAGACCGCATCCTTTCCGCCGCGATGAACCGCCCCGACGAAAGCCGCGGCACCTTCAGCACCGGCGGCGATGTCTCGCGCTTCCAGCGCAGCACCGTCAGCCATTCGCGTCCGGCTGCGCCATCGCCCGCAATGGGAGCTCCATCGGGCGGCGGCATTCCGGTGATCCATGTCGGACCTGTCGTTCGGGTTACCCGCGGCAAGGTCACTACCGCCGAAGATGCAGGGAAGTAAGCCGATGTCCGTCAACACCTCAGCCAGCCGCAACGCGATTTCGAGGGGCAAACCAATGAAACGCCTTATCTCAACCCTGCTTTCTGCCGCCTGTGCGATAGCGCCGATCGCGCTGATCGGAGCAAGCCCTGCGCAAGCTCAAACGATGACGAGGCCTTCGCAGGACATCGCCATTTCCGCCGGGCGCGGCCAGCTGCTGTCCATACCAGGCCGCATGGCAGACGTCTTCGTTGCTGATGACAAGATTGCCGACGTGCAGATCAAATCGCCCACCCAGCTCTACCTGTTTGGAAAAGCCGGCGGCGTCACGACGATCTATGCCAGCAATGCTGCCGGACAGACCATCTGGTCAGCCAATGTGCGGGTTGGATCAAACATCGACAGTGTTGATGGAATGTTGCGGCTCGCGATGCCAGACGCAAAGGTTGCCGTCACCACGTTCGGTTCGAACACCGTGCTGCTCACCGGCACGATCGGTGCCCCCGAAGATGCTGCCGAGGCCAAGCGTCTGGTCGAAGCCTTCATGGGCAAGGATACCAACGTTATCAGCCGCCTGAAGATGGCGACGCCTTTGCAGGTTAACCTGCAGGTGCGCTTTGCCGAAGTCAGCCGCTCGCTGGTTCGTACGCTTGGGGCCAACCTGAACACCTACGATTCGACCGGCGGCTTCAAGTTTGGCCTGGCGACAGGCCGTGGTGCTTTCAAGATCACGCCGGGCGTGCCCGCAGCCGGAACTACCCCTGCAACGGGGACGACGGCCACCTATACCAGCATCAACGGCCAGACCACCATTGCCGGTTTCACCAAGTTCCTTGGTCTCGATATCGGCGCTGCCTTTGATCTTGCGGAACGAGACGGCCTGGTGACCACGCTGGCCAACCCCAACCTGACCGCGCTTTCGGGCGAAACGGCAGACTTCCTTGCGGGCGGCGAATATCCGATCCCGATCAGCCAGGGACTTGGTTCGACATCGATCGAATACAAGCGCTTTGGTGTCAGCCTCGCCTATACGCCAACGGTGCTGTCAAACGGCCGGATTTCGATCCGCGTCCGCCCCGAAGTGTCCGAGCTTTCGAGCGAAGGCGCGGTGACGCTGAACGGCTTTCAGGTTCCTGCACTGACCATCCGCCGGGCGGAAACCACGGTCGAACTGGGTTCAGGGCAAAGCTTCATGATCGCTGGTTTGATGAGCAACAACGCTCGTTCAACCATCGACAAGACACCCGGTGCTGGCGATATCCCGATCCTGGGCAACCTGTTCCGCTCCACCACCTTTCAAAAGGGTCAGTCCGAGCTGGTGATCGTGGTCACGCCTTATCTGGTGAACCCGGTCAACGCCAATGACATCAAGCTGCCGACCGACGGCTTCGAAGCACCGAACGTTGCCGAGCAGTTGCTGCTGAACAAAAACAATGCTGGAAAGACCGGCGGTGACAGGCCCAAGCCGACCACCGCGCCTGATGCCAATGTTGCCCCTAGGATTGGCCAAATTGAACCGCCAACCGGGCCTGCTTCGCAACCAAAACCAAAGGCTCGCACGGCTGTCGCCGATCCTGCGAAGCCCGGCTTTTCGCTGAACTGAGGAAGGTGAGAAAGATGACCACCATGATCCGTAGCCCATTTTTCCTTGGCGGGGCGAAAGCCGTAATCGTCGTCGCGCTGTGCAGCGCAGCTCTGACCGGTTGCACCAGCCCCGGCGTGCCGCTCAACCGCAGTCTGGAAAGCGTGCATCAGCCCGTCATCCAGCGCACCAACTATACCTTTGACCTGAACGTTGACCGTGAAGGCGTCTCGCCTTCCGAACAGCGCCGCCTGGCGGGCTGGTTCGAGGCGATGGACCTGCGCTATGGTGACCGGATTGCCATCGATGATCCGGTGGCCAGCGGCGCGACCCGCGCTTCGGTTGAAGCTGTCGCCTCTCGCTATGGCCTGATGGTAGGTACCGATGCTCCCGCTACGCCGGGTTATGTCAACGCCGGCACCGCCCGCATCGTCATCACCCGGTCAACCGCCGCGGTCCCCGGATGCCCCGATTGGGGAACGCGGACCGATACCAACCTGCACAATGCCACCGCCAGCGGCTATGGCTGTGCGATCAACGGCAATCTTGCCGCGATGGTCGCCAATCCGCAGGATCTGGTGAAGGGCACCAAGGGCTCAATCCATACGATCAACGCGAACGGCGCAAAGGCAGTCGACGTTCACTTGTCGGTTCCGCAAACCGGCAATGGCGGGGCGACGCTCAAGGCCGCATCGTCGAAGGGAGAATAGCATCATGAACGCGCCATGGAAGGCAGCAATGCCAGGTAACCGCGATCCTTTCGCCGCATTTCTGTGCGACGAAGCCGCGCTCGAAGTTCTGCGCCCGGTCGTCATCGAGATGGGCTGGCAGCCAGAGAAGTGCAACAAGGGCGGCCTGCGCAATGCTGTGCAATCGCTGTCGATTGCCGCGAGCCCGAACATCCTGATGGTTGATCTGTCAGAGAGCGGCGATCCGCTCAATGACATCAACGCGCTGGCTGAGGTCTGCGAGCCCGGCACCGTGGTTATCGCAGTGGGGCAGGTCAACGACGTCCGGCTTTACCGCGATCTGGTGGCCAGCGGCATCCATGACTATCTGCTCAAGCCGCTGTCACCAGGGCAAATCCGGGATTCATTGATCCAGGCGCAGGCGGTGTTTTCTGCTCCGCGTCAGGTCGATGCGAGCACTGCCAAGCGCCACATCTCAACCGCCGTGGTTGGAACGCGCGGGGGAGTGGGCGCATCGATGCTGGCAACCTCGCTGGCATGGCTGTTCTCGACTGACCACAAGATGCCCACTGCGCTGCTCGATCTTGACGTGCACTTTGGCACCGGGGCGCTGAGCCTTGATCTTGAACCTGGCCGCGGGCTTACCGATGCGATCGAAAACCCCAGCCGCATCGACGGTCTGTTCATCGAACGCGCAATGATCCGCGCCAATGATAACCTGTCGATCCTTTCGGCAGAGGCACCGATCAATTCGCCGCTGATGACCGATGGCACCGCTTTCGTGCAGCTTGAAGAAGAATTCCGTCAAGCGTTTGAAATGACGGTGATCGATCTGCCGCGCAATATGCTGATCAACTTCCCGCATCTGATGGCCGATGTGAATGTTGTGGTGCTTGCCACCGAATTCACGCTTGCCTCGGCGCGCGATGCGATCCGCCTGCTTTCTTGGATCAAGGCCAACGCGGCGCATGTTCAGCCCTTTGTTGTCGCCAACAAGGTGCAGCCTACGGGTCAGGAAATCAGCCGTGCCGATTTCGAGGCATCGATTGAGCGCAAGGTGAACTTTGTCCTGCCATTCGATCTCAAGGGTTCATCGAACGCGGCCAAGCTGGGCCAGACTTTCGTCGAAGCCAACCGGTCGGGCAAGTCTGGTGCGGTTATCCGCGAGATTGCGCAAAACATCCTCGGCATCAGCGACGCAGGTGATGCTGTTGTTGGCGGACCAGCCAAGAAGAGCCTGCTCGGCAAACTCGATTTCAAATCGATGCTCGCCAAAAAGAACAATGCCCGGGTGGCTGAAAAGGCACCGGCATAAACCGGCATCCCGCGCTTCACCGCGCGGGATGACGTTGATGAGAAGTTAGTGGGCGATTTTCGCGTCCGTGGACGGAGTTTAGGTAAATGAGCCTGATGCAACTGCTGCTTTTTGCTTGCGGGCTCATGGCGCTCATGGTGGTGGGCTGGTCAGCCTTTGCTGGCCCCAATCCGACCAAGGAGGGCGCACGCCGGCTTCAGGCCGTGCGCTTCCGTCATTCAGAAAGCACGACTGACCGGGTCGAAGCGCAGCTGCGCAAAGCCGCCGCCGCGCGCAAGCCCAAGATGCGCGCCATTGCCGGATCGAGCTCGCGCCTTGAAGCGTTGATCCTGCGGCTGCACCGCACCGGCAAGGGCTGGACATTGCAGCAATATCTCTATTTCACGCTGGTGCTGGCGCTGGTGGTTATGGTCATAGTTTACATCAAATCGCGCGCCGCGCTGCTGGCGATGGGCGCAGGCCTGTTCATTGGCGGCGGCTTTCCGCACATGGCGGTGAACTTTATGATCAAACGCCGGCTTAACGCTTTCGTCTCAAAGTTCCCTGACGCCATCGAACTTTTGGTACGCGGTCTGCGCTCAGGCTTGCCGGTTACCGAAACGCTGGGCGTTGTCTCGAGCGAACTGCCCGGCCCGGTGGGTGAAGAATTCAAGATGATCACCGAACGCATCAAGATCGGCAAAACCATGGAGGATGCGCTTCAGGAAACCGCCGACCGGATGAACATGCCCGAATTCCAGTTCTTCTGCATCACGCTGGCGATCCAGCGCGAGACCGGCGGCAACCTTGCGGAAACGCTGTCGAACCTGGCTGATGTGCTGCGCAAACGCCAGCAGATGAAGCTCAAGATCCGGGCGATGAGTTCGGAATCGAAGGCCTCGGCCTATATCGTCGGTGCCTTGCCCTTCGTCGTCTTCGTGCTGCTGTGGACGGTTAACCCCGCCTATATCGGCCGGTTCTTCGAAGACGACCGGTTGATCATCGCTGGGCTTGGCGGCCTGATATGGATGAGCATCGGCGCCTTCATCATGGCCAAAATGGTCAGTTTCGAAATCTAAGCGAGGAGCAGCAAGTATCATGTTGAAAACCCCGCCTGGACCAACAATTCTTGGTATCGACGTTATCTGGGTCGGATCGCTGCTCGCGGCGGTTGCAGCCTGCGCAGTGATGTTCGCGATCTATTCGGCGCTCACCATTCGTGACCCGATGGTCAAACGCGTCAAGGCGCTGAATGACCGGCGCGAGCAGCTCAAGGCTGGCATCGTCGCAAATGCCAGCAAGCGGCGGCAGAGCCTGGTTCGCAAGAACCAGACTACCGACAAAATGCGCGAGACGCTCGCAAGCCTCAAGGTGCTGCAGGAAAGCCAGCTTCACGATATCCAGCAAAAGCTGGCGCAGGCGGGTATCCGTAAAAAGGAATATGCAGTCGCGGTGATTTTCGCCCGGATGGTGTTGCCGGTTGTGCTTGGCATCATTGCGGCATCGGCTGTTTGGGGTTTCAACGCCTTCCCGCTGTGGTCGCCGATCAAGCGGCTGGCGCTGTTCGCGGCAGCGCTGGGCCTGGGCTATAAGGGCCCGGAAATCTACCTCAAGAACATCATCTCGAAGCGCACCAATGCGATCCGCAAGGGCTTGCCAGATGCGCTCGATCTGCTGGTGATCTGTGCCGAAGCCGGTTTGACGGTCGATGCTGCCTTTGGCCGCGTCGCCCGCGAACTGGGCCGCGCCTATCCTGAACTGGGCGACGAATTCACCCTGACCTCAATCGAACTGGCTTTCCTTACTGAACGGCGAATGGCTTTCGAAAATCTGGCATACCGTGTCGATCTGGACGCGGTGCGCGGGGTGGTGACGACGATGATCCAGACCGAACGCTATGGTACGCCGCTGGCATCAGCCCTGCGCGTGTTGTCCGCTGAATTCCGCAACGAGCGCATGATGCGCGCCGAAGAAAAGGCCGCGCGCCTGCCTGCGATCATGACCGTGCCGTTGATCCTGTTCATTCTGCCGGTGCTGTTCATCGTCATCATCGGACCTGCGGGCTGTTCGCTGGCGGATGCCTTCTCCAAGACGAGCTAAGCGGCACGCGAACTCGAACAAGAAAAGGGTGGCCCCGCAAAGGGCCGCCCTTTTTATAATATCGATAAAGCTCTTGATCAGGCGGTTCTTACGACTTCCTGTTCGATCGCCCCGAAGATCGAATGTCCCTTG
Organism: Novosphingobium sp.; assembly: GCA_031410395.1. Taxonomy (GTDB): domain Bacteria; phylum Pseudomonadota; class Alphaproteobacteria; order Sphingomonadales; family Sphingomonadaceae; genus Novosphingobium. Next base: position 3,941 of record JANNZB010000147.1, on the reverse strand, counting down.
ATATCGCGCATCTCGATCCGTACGACATCACCATAGGTCAGGAACCCGGTCTTGGCCGAGCCATCGGCGATCGTTTCAACCATGCGCTGTTCGGCGATGCACGAATAACCAAGCCCGCCAGCGGCCACAGGCCTGCCCGGCGAACCATCTGCACCGCGGTTGGAAATGGTGCCCGAACCGATGATCGATCCCGCGCCCAGGCAGCGCGTCTTGGCAAGGTGTGCAATCAGCTTGCCGAAATCGAAGGTCATCTCCTGCCCGGCATCTGCGCGGCCAAAAGGCTGGCCATTCAGATCGACCATCACGGTGCCCGAAAGTTTGCCACCCGACCATGCACCGCCAAGTTCATCGGGCGTGACAAACACCGGTGAAAATGTTGTGGCAGGCTTCGACTGAACGAAACCGAAACCCTTGGCGAGCTCATCCGGGATAAGGTTGCGCAGCGACACATCGTTGACCAGCCCGATAAGCCGCACATGATCCAATGCGTCTTCGGCGCTGGTGCCTTGCGGCACATCACCGGTAACTACGCATGTCTCTGCCTCCATGTCGCAGCCCCATGCCTCGTCGGCGAGCGTGATCGGGCTGCGTGCACCCAGCAGGTGGTCGCTGCCGCCCTGATACATCAGTGGATCGTGCCAGAAACTGTCGGGCAGTTCGGCCCCCCGCGCGCGCCGCACCAGTTCAACATGATTGACATAGGCCGATCCATCAACCCACTGGAAAGCACGCGGCAACGGTGCCAGCGCCTCGCGTTCATGAAAGCGCATGCGCGGGATCGCGGCATGTTCAAGATCGGTGGCAAGCGCCCGCAAGGCAGCCTCATGCCGTTCCCAGTCATCGAGCGCGGCTTGCAGGCTGGGAGCTACATGAGCAGCCTCCGAACACCAGGCAAGATCCGAACTCACGACGACAAGGCGGCCATCCCTGGCCCCGCTGAGCGATGCGAGCTTCAAGTTCCGGCCTCGCCATCAAGGTTGCGGACACCATCGCGAATGCGGTTTAATAGTGTTTTCAAGGTCTCACGCTCTTCCTTGGTTATTTCGGCAAATATCCGTTCGAAGGATTCAAAGGTCAGCGGCATCACCTCGGCATGGACCGCGCGGCCAGCTTCGGTCAATTCAAGGTGGTGCGATCGACCATCGCGATCATTCGGTGTGCGCGCGATGATGCCGCGCTCTTCGAGCACTTTGCAAGCGCGATTTACCGCAACCTTGTCCATCAGAGTGCCGGTGACCAGTTCGCGCTGGGTCAGCGGGCCGACGTGGCCAAGCACGGTGATCACTCGCCATTCCGGCACCCGCAGGCCAAACCGCGCGCGGTATTCATCGGCAATGTGGCTGCTCACCGCGTTCGAGGTGATCGACATCAGATAGGGCAGAAAATCTGCGAGTTTTGAGATGCGGTCTGGCATGGTAATATCGTTGCTAATGCAACCAGTTTCCCTTGCCAAGCAATTTTATTGCGATTTTATCGGTAGAGGAGCCGCTTGTGGCAAAGTATCAATGTTTTGCAGCGCAGCATCTATGCGCGATCGATGGTTTCCCGTCAAGCCAAAGCCGCTCAGCAAAGCTGCGCATCAGGCCCGCAGGACCCTGCCCGCCACTGCATCAAGCATCGCTGTAAGCTTGCCATCACGAGCATCGCGCGCCGTGGCCAATGCGCCATCGAGCGCCCGGTCTATAGGGCTCGGCTCACGCCATTGCGGAAGCGCCGCCACCAGCCTGTTGACCGCATCCCGGGCCAGCGCGGCATTGGCTTTCATCACCGCGAACACCGTGTCTGCGGCAACATTGGCCTCACCTTCACGCCAGCAATCGTAATCGGTGACCATGCCAAGCAGCGCAAACGGCAATTCCGCCTCGCGTGCCAACCGCGCCTCGGGCATCGCGGTCATGCCGATGACGTGGCCGCCCCATTGCTGATAGAGCCGCGATTCAGCGCGGGTCGAAAATTGCGGTCCTTCGATGGCGACATAGCAGCCGCCGCGATGGACCACGCCGCCCGCCGCCTCAGCCGCATCGGCAGCGAGCGCGGACAAGCGCTGGCAAGTGGGATCGGCCAGACTGACATGGGCGACACAGCCCTCGCCAAAGAAGCTGTTCGCGCGGCCCTGCGTGCGGTCAATAAACTGGTCCACGGCAACGAACTGCCCCGGCGACGCCTTTTCGTTAAGCGACCCGACTGCCGAAAGCGACAGCACATCGCTCACCCCGCAGCGCTTGAGCACGTCAATGTTGGCGCGGTAATTTACCGCAGATGGCGCGAGCCGATGCCCCACCCCATGCCGCGCCAGAAACGTCACGCGCACGCCCTCAAGCGTGCCTGTGGTTACCGGCCCCGAAGGCGTTCCAAACGGCGAGGCGACGGCGATTTCCTGCGCATTTTCGAGCGCAAGCCCGCCCGCGAGCCCCGAGCCGCCGATCACTCCGATATGCCAGCGTTCGCTCACCTCTGCACCAGGATCCCTGCCACAACAAAATCGTTGAGGTGGGCACGATAGCGGTCGCGCAGCGCCTCGTCGAGGACATCGGTTCCGGAACAGTGCCGCAAAACCAGCCGCGCGGAAAAGAAGCGGTCAGCCGCGCCGATCACGGTGAAATAGAACAGCTGCGGATCGACCGGGCGGAACACGCCTTTGGCCACACCCTCGCCGATCAACGCATCATAGGCATCGAGCAACGGCTGGAGATAGGAATCGGACAACCGCTGCGCCTCATCGGGTTCACACTCGCGTATCAGCCGCATCAGCAGCCGGTGGGTGTAGGGTGTGCGGAAAAAGTTATCGACCACGCCTGCCATGTGAATGCGCAGCTTGGTTTCCGGATCAGCGTCCTTGGCGAGCAGCAGATCGACCGATTTCACAATCGCCGACCATTCCCGCTCGATCAGCGCCTTGAGCAGCCCGGCCTTGTTGCCGAAATAATATTTCACCAGCGCCGAATTAAGTCCTGAACGCCGCGACAGTTCCGACAGCGATACATCCACTGTATCGCTCTCACGCATCAGGCCGCTCGCGGTATCGAGCAAGGCACTGCGCGCATCGGGGGCGGGCGGGAACTTTTCCCTGAGGAGTGCAGCGGCGGCGGGCATTTTGGTGATGTCAGTTCCTACTTCGGTGCCATGCGGATCGCGCCATCGAGCCGCACGTCCTCACCGTTGAAATAGGGATTCTCGATCATCGCCAGCGCCAGCAGCGCATATTCCGCCGGACGCCCCATCCGCTTGGGGAATGGCACCGAGGCATTGAGCGCTGCAATCGCCTTTTCGGGAAGGCCCATCAACAGCGGCGTTTCGAAAATACCCGGCAGGATGGTGTTGACGCGAATGCCCTCGTTCATCAGATCGCGGGCAATCGGCAGCGTCATGCCGACCACGCCGCCCTTCGATGCCGAATAGGCGGCCTGACCGATCTGGCCATCTTCCGCCGCCGCCGATGCGGTATTGACGATGGCCCCGCGCTCGCCCTCATCACCCACGGGATCAAGCGTCAGCATCCCTGCAGCAGACTTGGCGAGGCAACGGAAAGTGCCGACCAGATTGATCTGGATGACCAGATTGAACGCATCGAGCGGGAAGTGTTTGACCGCGCCGGTCTCACGGTCACGGCTGACGGTTTTGATCGCATTGCCGATGCCCGCGCAGTTGACCAGCACGCGTTCCTGTCCGTGCGCCGCGCGCGCCTTGGCAAACCCGGCATCGACGCTGGCATCGTCAGTAACGTTGACCTGGCAGAACGTCCCGCCAATTTCCGCCGCGAGCGCCTCGCCCAGATCGGCGTTGAGATCGAACAGCGCCACCTTCACGCCCTTGGCCGCCAGCGCGCGGGCGGTGGCCGCACCAAGCCCCGAAGCCCCGCCTGTTACAACGGCGGCGATTGAGGAATCGAGTTGCATGAAAGGCCCCTTTAGCGAATCCGGTATTTAAGTGGTCAGTTAAGG
>JANNZB010000146.1:0-7473 GCA_031410395.1 Novosphingobium sp. | reverse complement strand
GGTGCTGGGCTGAGGTTGTGCGCGCATACTGAAACTTTTTGCTCCCCCGCGCAGGCCGGGGCCTCAGGCCTTCGGGCGCTAAGTTCCGTCAAGCCGCATGAGGCCCCCGCCTCCGCGGGGGAGCAAGGACTAAATTTTAAGCAGCGTTCTGATCTAACCCGGCCCCATTTGCAAAATCCCGGCCCGAACCGCCGCCTCAACCAGCATCGCCTCAGCCTGATCGCGTGCCGATGTGCGCGGCAGTTCGAGCGCCAGACTTAGCGGTTCACCCATCAGCGCATCACCCAGCGCCATCAGCACCAGGCTCAGCGTCACTTCGCGCATCGATCCCGAACCGAAATCGTGCAGTTCGTCGACCAGATCGTGGATCGCATCGACAATCGGATCGAGCGCGTCTTCGTTGCCCGAAAGCAGCATCCAGCTCGCCAGCGCGCCGCCGCCTTCCTTGTCAAACGCATCGAAGGTCAGGTCGACGACATCGCGCGGACTGCCAACCCCCGAACGGCTGGCGATCACTGCATCGGCAATGGTGTGACAGATGGTCCCCGCCAGATGCTGCGCCAGGGCTTTTTGCAGGCCAGACGCGGAGCCGAAATGGTGCAGCAAGTTGGCATGGGTGCGGCCAACACGCGCCGCCACGGCCTTGAGCGTAACCGCCTGCGGCCCCGCCTCAATCAACAGCGCCCGCGCCGCGGCCAGCGCAGCGGTGCGGCTTTCTTCCTGGGTCAGGCGGCGTCTTATTGACATTAGTGTCAGTTACTCTATATCGCTAAACTATGAACGCCCATTCTCCGATTACGCTAGAGCGCAACGGCCCAGCAAGCAAGCTGCCTGCCGTTCCCACCCCCGCCGATCTGGAAATCACCGTGCGTGATCTGCGTTTCGGTCGCGGCGCGAAGGCCCAGCGCTGGTGGCTTGGCGGCGATGCAGTCGGCACCGCATGGCACAACGCGCTATCTGCCACCTTCCCGCGCGGTGAAGCATTTTTCGTTGAGTCTGTGAAGGCATACCGCGATACCGCCCCGCCGGAACTCGCCGAAGCGATCCGCCGCTTTATCAAGCAAGAGGTCAACCACAGCCGCGAACACGTGGTGTTCAACAAGGCGGCGGTTGATGCCGGATACAAGATCGACCACATCGAAACGCGCGTGCTTTCAATGCTGGAAATGGCGCGCGGCCGGCCGCCGGTGGTCAACTTGGCTGCGACGATGGCGCTGGAACACTTTACCGCGATTTTTGCCAAACAATTGCTGACCAACCCGCGCTTTCTTGACGGGGCCGACCCGCATATCGCCGATATGTGGCGCTGGCACGCGATCGAGGAGATCGAGCACAAGGCGGTGGCTTACGACACCTATCTGTTCGCCACCATGGGCTGGACGCGGCGCAAACGCTGGCTGCTCAAAGCCGTGACGATGACCGGCATCACCAAACGCTTCGTCTCCAATCGCTATCACGATACGCTTGATCTGCTCGCGCAGGATGGCATCACCGGCTGGAAGGCCAAGCGGCGGGTGCTATGGTATTTGCTCGGCAATCCAGGTTTGCTGCGCAAGATGCTGCCCGATTGGGCCGCATACTTCCTCCCCGGCTTTCATCCCTGGAACCACGATGATCGCGGATTGATTGCCGGAGCAGAAGCGGGGCTGGAGGCGAAAGCCTGAAACGAAGCGCCGTTGCTCCCCCGCGCAGGCGGGGGCCTCAGGCGTGTCACGCAAGGTTCCGGCCAGTCTCCTGAGGCCCCCGCCTTCGCGGGGGAGCAGTCATTTACGCTGACAATCGAGCGCCACCTCTATCCTCACGCTGCGCGCTTGGCCGGGATGCCATTATCCCCGGAATCGCAGTCACTGGCATCGCCAAGATCCGCCGCCAGCACCACCGATGGTGCCATTGCACCGCGCGCCGGGCTGAAGCTTTCGCACACCGCGCCCGTGGGCGCAAAGCCAAGCTTCCGAAGCACCCGGCCAGACGCCGGATTATCGGCGAAGTGCCTTGCCCGCAGCTCGCGGTGGCCCAGCGTGCGCGCCAGGCTCATCACCGCGCGGGCTGCCTCGGTGGCGAAGCCCCGGCCCCAGTGCTGCTGACCAATCCAGTAACCCAGTTCGCCGCAATCCTCGCCCGGCTTGATGCCGATGCAGCCGATCAACTCGGCACCTTGCGCGCCCGGCACGGTGATCAGGAAATGCGGGTGGCGGCCATCCTGCACCCGCCCGGCATAGGCGCGCGCATCATCAGCCGTATAGGGCCACGGCACCTGCGCGAGATTGCGCGCTACGGCTTCATCGGCAATCTGGGTAAAAATTTCCTGCCAGTCCTCGTCCCAGCCGGGCCGCAAGAACAGTCTTTCGCTGCGCATGAACATCGCTCTTCTCCACTCCGAGCCCCTGACCCAAGCTTGTACAATCGCTTGGTGACGGTGGCGTTACATCAGCGACCGGCTGCGCCGATTGAACGGCGCATTCCGGAACCTGTGCTGAGGGAGAGACGAAAAGAGGGAGACGGGTCAGCCCCTCTCCCTCGTCGTGCCGGAAACGTGCTGTTCCGGCGGGGGGCTGATCCGTCAGGACAGCCCGTTAGCGACTATCCGGTTTATTCGGCGGCTTGTGTCATATCGACCGACACATATTTGCGGCCGAGTTTGCCCAGATGGAATCGCACGCGACCCGCGATAAGCGAGAACAGCGTGTGATCCTTGCCAATGCCGACATTGGCGCCCGGATAGACACGGGTGCCGCGCTGGCGGATGATGATGTTGCCGCCGATCACTTCCTGACCGCCGAACTTCTTAACGCCAAGGCGGCGGCCTGCTGAATCGCGACCGTTGCGCGAAGAGCCGCCTGCTTTCTTATGTGCCATATCAAACTACTCCGAATTCTTATTCAGCAGCCGCAGCGGCTTTGGGGGCAGCGGCTTTTTTGGCAGGGGCCTTCTTGGCGGGCGCAGCAGCTGCTTCAGTTGCCGGAGCAGCTTCAACAGCCGCTTCCTTCTTCGCAGCAGCCTTTTTAACCGGCTCACCCACGCCGGTAATACGCAGCAGGGTGAGCTGCTGGCGATGACCGTTTTTGCGGCGATAATTGTGGCGGCGACGCTTTTTGAAAACGATCACCTTTTCGCTCTTGGCCTGAGCGATGATCTCGGCCGAAACGACGATGCCTGCGAGATCCTTGATCTCGCCGCCATCGACGGCAAGCAGGACATCACCCAGCGTGATCGTTGCGCCAGCTTCACCAGCCAGCTTTTCAACCGCGATCTTGTCTCCGGCAGCAACCCGGTATTGTTTGCCGCCTGTGCGCACCACTGCGAACATGATAGATACTTCCAATTCTGTCTGCCCTGTCGCACCGCTGGCGGACCCCGTTTCAATGCACGGGCTTCACCAGTGACGCGCCGAATCCCCCAAGCCAAAGGCAGGGGTTCGGAAAGAAGCGCCGCCCCTAGGCCAAGCCTCCCAGCCTGTCAACGCCCCAAGCGGCCAGTCAGCGGCGATTTCGCGGCCGATTAAGCGCCCTTCCGCTTTGCCCGACAGCGCGGTATGGCGTTCGGCATGAACCGCGCAATCGTTACGCTTATCGCATCTGCCACCCTGCTGTCTGCGTGCGGCGCGCGCGAAGGCTATCCCTCGCTGTCGCGGCGTCCGGGGGAGCGAATCAGCGATACGTCAGTGACGCCGGGGCCGCCGGACCGAATCACCGGCTCGGCGCCGGTCGCCGCGGCGACCGAAGCTGCCATTCCCGCACCAGCGCCTTTGCCGCTTGAACTGCAATCGCGGCTCGCCCGGCTGATCGAACAGGCGCGGGCAGCCCACCAACGTTTCTCCGCCGCCTCCGCCCAGACCACCAGCCTGGTTTCGGCCGCGCGGGGCGCTGCGGTGGCCAGTGAAAGCTGGTCACGGGCCAGCGTCGCGCTTGCGGTGCTCGAATCGCGGCGCAGCGATGTGATAGTAGCGCTGGGTGATCTTGATACGCTTTATGTAAGGCACCGGACCGACGGTGAAGACGCGGCGGAGATTTCCGCCGTGCGCGGCCAGGTGACCGCATGGGTCGAGGCTGAAGATGGAGTGCTCGCAGATCTTCGAGGCAAAGTTGCGAGCTGATGCTGGATTGCGAACAATGCCCGGTTCGCAATCGCGCCGTCTGCGCCGCCCTATCTGAAGACGATCGCGCAGACCTGGCGCGCCATGGCAGGATCGTTACCCTCGCGCGTGGCGACCGCCTGTTTTCAGCCGGAGATGATAGTGATCGCTGCGCCACACTCATCAGCGGTGCACTCAAAATTTCCGCCGTTGATGCCGAGGGCGGCGAGCACATGCTGGCGTTGATTCACCCGGCAGGCTTCGTTGGTGAACTGTTCGCGCCGTTTGCCGCCCACGATGTTTCTGCTCTGACCGAGAGCCAGTTGTGCCTGTTTTCAAGAAGCCAGATAACCGAAACGATGCGCCAGCACCCCGAACTGGGGCAGAGGCTCCTGCAGCGTTCGCAAGAGGAACTCCATGCGGCGCGTGATTTATTGGCGCTGACTGGTCGCCGATCTGCACAGGCACGCGTGGCCGGACTTATAATTGCCATCAGTAATGCGGCGAGCCATTCAGCTTGTCACGGTGCTGTGGTGTTCGATCTGCCATTGACCAGAGGAGAAATGGCCGCGTTGCTGGGCCTGACAATTGAAACCGTCAGTCGCCAGATCGGCCTGCTTGAAGCCGGTGGTCTTATCCGCCGCACCAGCGCGCGCGGTCTTAAATTGATTGACGCTGAGGGCCTCAGCCAACTGGCAATATAGGGGAAAACCGTGATCGCGTGAAAACGACCTGGCCGATAGGGGAAGTTTGGGCCAATATGGGGAGCTTGGACCAATTTGCCGAATTTGGCCGGGGCCGTTTCCACGCGAACCCTATACCAGCGCCTTTACGATCACCGCTGCGACGCCCCACAGCAGGACGAGCAATGGCAACACCAGCACCTGGGCCGCTGCCGCACCTGCGGGGAGCCATCCCGAACCAGTCTGAATGCCCTGCCGGCGAAATTGCTGCCAAGTCAGCGCCCGTGATTTGGTCCAAGGCTGCATGCGCACCCACAAAGACGGCACGCCAAATGCCATGACGATGTAGAACACACAGACGGCCATCGGCAAAATCAGTCCGTCCGAGGAAAAGCCCAGCGCCATAACTGCCAGAAACGCGAGATAGGCGCCGACAGTGGCCACGTATAACCCTGTGGGAAGTTCAAATGTCCGGTCAGTGGGGCGGTTGGTTAATTGTGGCTCGCTGCTGACTAGGGCGAATTCAGCAATGGCAGTGCGAGGCTGGTGAGTGGTCATGGCGAAGGGCCTTTCCTTGTGTGGCCCATGTTTTGCCGATTATTGGTGGCGCGGCATTGATCTGGATCAAATGTTCACGTCCAGCGCGAAATGTCCTGATGATCTTCCGCGCGCGGTTCGATCCATTTCCACGCGCCGCCCACCTGCTCACGCTTCCAGAACCACGACTGGCTCTTTAGGTGATCCATGGCAAAGTCAGCGGCGGCAAAGGCATCACGCCGGTGCCGCGCCGCCGCGGCGACCAGCACGATGGCATCGCCGGGGATCATCACGCCGGTGCGGTGGAGGATCAGCAGGCCATCAAGCGTCCAGCGTTTGAGTACATCATCGCCCAGCGCCATCATGCCCGGCAGCGTCAGCGGATCGTAATGCGAAAGTTCGAGCGCCTCGACCCCGCCGCCCTCGCGCACCTGACCCAGGAATGAAACCACCCCGCCTGCCTGCGGGTAGGTTTTGGTGAAGCGCGAAAGTTCCACCGCCGGATCGAATGCTTCGAGCGCAAGGCGCACATCGGCGATCATTTCAGCCGCCGCTGACGGGCGGGAGGAAAGCCAATTCGTCGCCCGGTGCCACAATGAGGCCTTTAAGCGGCACGATTGAACCATTTACGGCGCACTTTACCCGCTCTTCGCGCAAGGCGGCGGCGAGTGGTGCCGCGAGTTTCGAGAATATCACTTCGAGCCCCAGCGGCGCGTCCGCATCCAGCGCAGTCTCCGCCGCACCGGCCAGATCAGCCAGCCGACCGAGAAACACCAGCCGGATCATTACCCGCCCGTCATCGACATATGCCGCGCCAACGCCGGAGCGCCGCCCGGCCCTTCGATAGCGAAATTATGCCGCAGCGGCTTGATTTTCATCGCCATATCGAGCGCGTCGTTGAGCGCCACATCGGGATCGTCCGAGCGCAAGGCAGCGCGCAGATCGATCCGCTCGCCGCCGCCAAGGCAGGGGAACATCTGGCCAGTTGCGGTGACCCGCACCCGGTTGCAGCCTTCGCAGAAATTGTTGGTCAAAGGCGTTATCAGCCCGAGCCTCCCGCCAGTTTCGGCCAGATCAAAGTACCGCGCCGGGCCGCCGCTCCGATGGTTGCTGGGGGTCAGCGTGAACTGCTTTTCAAGCGCGGCCTGCACCGCTGACAGCGGCAGGTAATGGTCGAACCTGTCCTCCTCCACTTCACCCAGCGGCATAACCTCGATCAGCGTCAGCTCCATGCCTTTGCCGTGCGCCCAAGCGATCAGCGTTGGAATTTCTGCCTCGTTGATGCCCTTGAGCGCGACCGCATTAATCTTGACCTTGAGCCCTGCTGACAGGGCCGCATCGATGCCCTCAAGCACCTTCGGTAACATGTCGCGGCGGGCAAGCTTGCCAAATCGTGCACGGTCCAACGTATCGAGTGAAATGTTGACCCGCCGCACTCCGGCAGCGAACAGCGCCTCAGCATGGTGGGCAAGCTGGGTGCCGTTGGTGGTGAGAGTGAGCTCCTCCAGACCATTGCCCAGCTTGCGCCCCAAAGCCTGCACCAGCTCAATCATATCGCGCCGCACCAAGGGTTCGCCACCCGTCAGCCGGATTTTGCTCACCCCGCGCGCGACAAAGCCGAGCGCCATGCGGTGCAGCTCTTCGAGGCTAAGCACCTCGGCCTTGGGGAGGAAAGTCATCCGCTCGGGCATGCAATAGGCGCAGCGCAGATCGCAGCGATCGGTCACCGACAGCCGCAGATAGCTGATCCGGCGCTGGAACTGATCAACGAGAGGACGGAACTCTTCCATTCTCCTATCCTATCACCAATCCTGCGCCTTCGCCATCCAGCGGCAGATAGTGCCCGGTGATCGCCTTCGCTGACTCCAGATAATGCTGCGCGGCTTCTATGGCGGTCTCATCATCGGAGGCTACCGCATTGATCCGAGCCGGCGCCTTTTCACGCGCCAGCGAGGCCACAACAGCCTTGCGCCAATCGCGGTGGCTGTGCGGTGCGGGTTCAAAAACCAGTGTCAGAACCGATTCTCCTTCGCTCAGCAGTTCGTGCACTTGCGGCAGTATCGCGGCATATCCCGCAGCAGCAGCGGCCAGCGGATCATCGCCAAGCGCGCCAACCCGCAGCAGCGCCATCAGCGGCGCTCGCGGGTGAGCGTCATGCCGATCGCCTCGCCATTCTCGCTG
>JANNZB010000145.1:0-6560 GCA_031410395.1 Novosphingobium sp. | reverse complement strand
CTCTGCCGCGGGTCGCGCGGCGACGCAGAATAACGGCCGGGGCGCGGTGAACGCTCCCGGCTGGCAGAATCAGACGCGGCGGCGCTTGGACGGGCGCACGCCGTTGTGCGGGATCGAAGTGACGTCACGGATCGAGGTGATGGTAAAGCCAACTGCCTGCAAAGCCCGAAGCGCGCTTTCGCGGCCCGAGCCAGGGCCCTTGACCTCAACCTCAAGCGTGCGGACACCGTGCTCTGCAGCCTTTTTGCCAGCATCATCAGCAGCAACCTGCGCGGCATAGGGAGTCGACTTGCGGCTGCCCTTGAAGCCCATCATGCCGGCAGACGACCACGAGATCGCATTGCCCTGGGCATCCGTGATGGTGACCATGGTGTTATTAAAGCTGGCGTTGACGTGAGCGACGCCGCTGGAAATATTCTTGCGCTCCCGCTTTTTAATGCGTTGGGGTTCGCGTGCCATATTGAAAATCCTGTCGAATACGTGAGAAGTAAGATGCTGCAGCCTTGCGGCCGCGCCTTACTTCTTCTTGCCGGCGATAGCCTTGGCCTTGCCCTTGCGGGTGCGAGCATTGGTGTGCGTGCGCTGACCGCGGACCGGCAGACCCTTACGGTGGCGAAGGCCCCGATAGCAGGCCAGATCCATCAAACGCTTGATGTTCATCGCCGTGGTGCGGCGAAGATCGCCTTCCACAGTGTGATCAGCATCAATCGCTTCGCGGATGTGCAGAACTTCCTGATCGGTCAGATCCTGCACGCGGCGGCTATGATCAATCCCGATCTTATCAGCGATTTGCTTCGCCTTGAACGCACCGATACCGTGAATGTAGGTCAACGCGATAATCACGCGCTTGTTAGTGGGGATATTTACCCCGGCAATACGAGCCACTTAATTCTCCATGCTCCACAGAGGGTTAACCATTACCTTGCGGTGCCGGGTGCCTCTATCTCAACGCCTCACACGGCAAAACGGCGAAAAGCCCGGACGGCGCGCGCGATGGCGGCTACCTCCTGGACTGACCCGTCTATGTCGAGTGAAGGGCGCGCTTAGGCCGATTCGTTTAAGCTGTCAACGGCTAGTCGGACCGGGATCGTCATGCGCGGTTTTGCTGGAGAAATTCGCCTGCAATGGCAAGCTAAGGCTGGCGTTCAGTTGGCCACCGGCTTTTTGACGGGCGGCTTCGCAGTGGGCTTGGGCGCGGGTTTGACTGCCGGTTTGGGCTTGGGCAAAGCTTTGGGCTTGGCCATTGCATCAACCGCTGCGCCTACTTCGCTGGGCGGTTCGGATGGGGCCGCTTGGGTCGATGGAGCAGCGACATCCGGGTCTGTTTGCGCCGGTTCGCCGGCGACGGGTTCTGCGGCCATCTTGGCCTCCGCTTTCGTCTCTTCGGCCCCGCCGAGCAACTTGCCGAGACTCGCCAGTTGCGCCGCCATCATGCCATCCACCGACTTTGAGATCGCCTCAGGCTTTTGCCGCATGTAGCCACCGACGACGTATTCCCACAGGATTCGCGTGCCTTTGGGCGTAGTCTTGAGTGTGATCGTCAGCACGCCTTCCGCCGCCTCGCCTTGCAGTGGCCCCAGCGCGCCCTTCATGCGCAGGACTTTGCCGGGAATCGACTGAACAATGTGCATATGCTCAGCGCTGCCGCGCCTTGTTCCTTCGGGCGCGCCAGCGGGGACTGGCATCAATTCGCAGAAACAGCCGGTGGCCTGGCTGTCGATATACAGGTTTTCCGCCTTGCCTGACCAAGTGTGATCCGAGGCCCACCACTTGGCAGGAGCGATCAGCGCCGCCCATGACGCCCAGGTATCCGCCGGAACTTCAGCCACTTCGCGCACCACAAACCCGGCGCCGGATGATTGGAGAACTTCAGCCCGAGCGGGAAATGCGCTGAGAGCAGCAGCGGCGATCACAGGCAAAAACAGGCTACGCATAGTCGGGGCGACCTTTGCAAAAGGGGCGATTCATGCACCAAACCGGTGCCTGCAAGTCAGCCGTTCAACACTTGCTCAATCGCCGCAGTTACATCATCCAGCGCGGCCATGCCATCGACCCGCGAAACCAGCCCGCGCGCTTCATAGATCGGCAGGATCGGCGCGGTCTTCATCCGGTATTCGCCCATGCGCGTGCGGACCGTCGTCTCATTGTCATCGGGACGACGCTTGAATTCTGTTGAGCCGCATCTGTCGCACACGCCCGGCTGCTTTGGCTGTTCGAACTTGTCGTGATAGCCTTTGCCGCAATTGGCACAGGTAAACCGCCCGGTGATACGTTCGACCAGCGCCTCTTCATCGACATCAAGCTCGATCACGCGATCAAGCTTGCGCCCGCGCGCGGTGAACAAAGCATCGAGCGAGTCTGCCTGCGCCTGAGTGCGCGGATAGCCGTCAAAGATCGCGCCAGTTTCGCTGCTCATCGCGTCAAGTTCTTCACCGATCAGCGCGGAAACGATCTCGTCAGACACCAGATCGCCGCGCTCCATCACCGCCTTCGCCTGAAGCCCCACGGGTGTTGCAGCTTTCACCGCGGCGCGCAGCATATCACCCGTAGAAAGTTGTCGCATGCCGTGCGCTTCAACCAGTCGCTGCGCCTGGGTACCCTTCCCCGCTCCGGGCGGGCCTAACAAGATGATGTTCACGCGCGCTCCCCTGAAATCTGCGTGTTACTTGAGGCGGCCCTTGAGCTTCGCCTTCTTGATAAGATCACCATACTGGTGCGCCAGCAAGTGCGACTGAATTTGGGTAATCGTATCAACCGTAACGTTGACGACGATCAGCAACGAAGTGCCGCCAGCGAAAAACAGCTTCACGCCGGTTTGGGCTATGATCCATTCGGGGATCACGCAAACGATAGTAAGGTAAGCCGCGCCGATCACGGTGATGCGGGTCAGCACGTAATCGAGGTAGGTCGATGTGTTCTTGCCGGGCCGGATACCGGGGATGAAGCCGCCGTTGCGCTTCAGGTTGTCCGCCGTTTCTTCCGGATTGAACACCACCGCAGTGTAGAAAAAGCTGAAGAAGATAATCCCGGCCGCATAGAGAAGCATATAGGCCGGCTTGCCGTGGCCAAGGTATTGGTTGAGCCCGATGACAAAGCCGCCGAACGCAGAGTCCGGCTTGATCGTATTGCCGGCAAAGCTGGTGATGGTCAGCGGCAGCAGCAGCAGCGAGCTGGCGAAGATTGGTGGGATAACGCCCGATGTGTTGAGCTTAAGCGGCAGATGGCTGCGATCCGCCTGCATCATGCCTTTTTGCGATGCGCGTTTGGGATACTGAATCAGCAGCCGCCGCGTTGCTCGCTCCATAAAGCAGATGAACAGGATCATCGCGACCATGGTAACCACCAAAAGCGCGATGGTCAGCCCGCTGATCGAGCCCGAAGCCCCGCCTTCGAACATGTTGATCACAAAGGTTGGCATCTGCGCAACAATACCCGCCATGATGATCAGCGAGGTGCCGTTGCCAATCCCTCGGCTGGTGATCTGTTCACCCAGCCACAGCAGGAACATTGTGCCGCCAACCAGCGAGATCAGCCCGGCGATGTAAAACATCGGCCCGCCCTGCACTGCCAGCCCCTGAACATCGGCGCTTTTGAGCGCGGCATAGCCCTGAACCAGCGACAGCAGCACGGCGCCATAGCGGCTGTACTGGTTGATCTTGCGCCGCCCGCTTTCGCCTTCCTTCTTCAGGGCCGCGAGTGCGGGGTGGAGCGAGGTCGCCAGCTGCACCACGATGGACGCGGTGATATAGGGCATCACGCCCAGCGAAATCAGCGAATAGCGCGAGAGCGCGCCGCCCGAGAACATGTTGAAGAAATCGAGAATGCCGCCAGCATTGCTGTCCATAAAGGTTTTGAGCTTGAGCGGGTCGATCCCGGGCAACGGCACAAAGCTGAGGAACCGAAATACAATCAGCGCGACAACTGTAAACCAGATGCGCTTCTTGAGTTCGGTCGCCTTCGAAAAGTTCGACAGGCTGAGGTTGCTCGCGATATTGTCGGCGCGTGATGCCATCTGGTGTTAAAGCCTTGCTGTGAGTCCGAGTGATGGACCGCGTGTCAGCCCATATAGGGACGATGCCGCGATGTCGAACCCCCAGACTGCGCCATCCCCACCGTCTCGCGGAGGGATGGCGAGAATGGAGCTTATTTCGCCTTGTTGGCCTTGTTCACTTCGCGGCGGGCGGCCTTCTTTTCGGGCTCGCTCGGCTGTGCTTCAGGCAGATCAACCGAACCACCAGCTTTTTCAACCGCAGCGCGGGCGCCTGCAGAAACGCCCTGAACAAGAAATTTCACAACAGTGGTGAGTTCACCCTTGCCGAGAAGACGCACGCCATCCTTTCCGCCACGGGCAAGTCCGGCTGCCTTCAGCGCAGCGTGATCAATCAGCGCCTTGGCATCGAGCTTTCCGGCATCGATCGCCTTCTGCACCAGACCGAGATTGACCTCGGCATAGTCCTTGGCGAACTTGACGTTCGAGAAGCCGCGCTTTGGAATGCGCATGTGAAGGGGCATCTGGCCGCCTTCGAAGCCCTTGATCGCTACGCCCGAGCGTGCCTTGGCACCCTTCTGGCCGCGACCGGCAGTTTTGCCTTTGCCCGAACCGATGCCCCGGCCCACGCGCATGCGTGATTTGCGGGCACCATCATTGTCACGAATTTCGTTCAGTTTCATCGTTTGCACTCGCTTTCGCTTTAGTCGCGCTGATAGGAAGGCGGGCCCTTAGGCGAAGCGGCGGTCCCTGTCATCCCCTTTTGTGCGTAAAGGCCCGCCGGGCTGTGGGCGAGAAGCCAGCGCGTCCGTGCGGCGCGCATCGACCCAGCGTTGGCGCATCCGGTTTATCGGAACATCCACGTGCCGCCAGACCAACCATGAAAGCGAGCCAATAAGCACGCATAGCGCCATGACAGCCGCCACATACTGTGCCGGGCTTCCCCAGTCGGTCGCGCGGAAGATCACAATCACCGGCCAGTGCATCATGTAAACGATGTAGCTTTGATCTGCGAGCACGGCATCGGCGCGATCTCCGCGCCGCGTTACGCCGGCCAGAGCGTGCGGAAGGGCAAGCGCGGCGATGAGGATGTTGAACAGGGGCGACCAGTTACCGTTCTCTCCCAGAACGTCTCCTTGCCATGGTGAGAACTGTAAGGCGACTACGACGGCCACCGAAGCTGCCAAAAGGCCGCCACTTAGCCTTCCGGATGGGGCCTTCCATTGGTGCTGGCTGGCGACCATTCCGAGGACGAAGAACGGAATAAAGATGGGCAGCGCGACTTCGGGGTAAAACATCAAGCCCAGCTCAAACGACACCATCGCCACAAGCATCGCCGCGAGCGCCGAAAACTGCCGCACCATCATCGCGAGAATTGGTGCGATCAGATAGAACTGTATTTCGACATCGAGCGACCATGCCGGACCGACCGGACGCTCGGAAAGCTGGGCATAGCCAAGGGCGAATACTGCGCTTGCAACCTGGCGAAGCGGTTGCCCTGTGATCGCGGGAAGTTCGGGTGAGCGAACCGCGATGAGCGTTGCCATCGCGATCACCGAGGTCAGCACCATGACAGGGGCGATCCGCCACCAGCGGCTGATAATGAATGTCAGCCAAGGCCCGCGTGTGGCGGAATAACGGGCGTTCCATACGCGGTGGACCCAGAACCCGCTGAGCGCGAAGAACACTAGCACCGGTGCCTTGCCGATCTCTATTCGCGTGAAGTGATGTAGCACCACGACCAGTGCCAGCCACAGCCGAAACGCGCCAGGTCCAGTTGGCACAAGCAGACGGCGGGCCAGATGGGCTGCCCCCTTCATGCGTTCGCCTGACAGTTCGATGGTCTGGACATTGCCGCAGACTAGGGAAGCATGCTTAATTTTGCGTTTTAGCAGGCACAAATTTGTCTTCAACGCTGCGGTTGGTTCCCAGACCAAGCACCTTTTCGAACGGCGGCGTAAGCAGGTCATTGGCATAGCCTGAAACGTGGTCTGTATCGACAAACAGCGGCCGGCCATTGCGGAATGGCTGACACACCGGCTGATCGCACAGCAACGGGAACGAATCCCAGAGCTCAATTCGTGGATCGATTGCGTGCAACCGGGCGATCAGATCCATCGCATGCGCTCGGTTCTGGAACTGCAGGTCGCGGCTGATCCGGGCGGCATGGCAGGCCGGATTGTCACGATTAAACCAATCCGCACAGCGCATTGCCAAAAACGGAAAAACCGGTTTCGGAGCCTCAAACACCACACGAACGCCGCGATCAAGCAAAGGCTTCAGGCGGGCCCGTTCGCTTGCCAGTGAGGCCCTATCGTATTCCCGGTTGGGCAGAGCCTGGCAAATATCTGCGTCCAACGTGCACAGCCGCGCAACGCGCATTCCCGGTAGGAAAAGCCAGTCGCCCTTGGCAGCGCGCTTTTCTACGTCCGCCATCGCTCCGCCGAGGAAGGCCTGGCAGTGCGTTTCACGCGCCGCGTTGTAAGTTGCGGGAAACTCGGCGCAACCGGACTCCGTATAGACAGATGAGGCCACGCCGTTGCGCAGGCTCAGGTTACCAAACAGTCGTTGG
>JANNZB010000144.1:0-1818 GCA_031410395.1 Novosphingobium sp. | reverse complement strand
CAGTCGTTGCCAAGGTCGCCGAGCTAGCTGCGTTGACTGGGCTCTCCAAAACCGCTGCGGTTGAGAAGGCTGTCGATGAGATGCTCAAAGTCACGGGGAACCCAAAGCGTGACGATTTTGAGCGGCAACTCAATGCGCTGGTCGAGCAGATTCATGCGCTCCCGCTTGACCCAAACGCCGATCCGAATTTTGAACTGGAATGGGACGAATGGGGGCTGCCGAAGTGATGATCGTCATCGACACATCGGCGTTAATGTCAATAATTCTGGAGGAGCCAGATTGGCGCGACATGATGAGCCGCATCGGTGCCGCCACTGGCGTGTTCATCAGTGCAACCACGCTGACTGAAACTCTGATTGTCACCCGAGTAAAACGCGGCTCAAGGGCACGAAACCTTGTTCATCACACCATGCAACTGTCCCACTTTGAAGTGGTGCCCGTAGACGCCGCGACGGCCGAACTCGCCTACGACGCCTTTGAAATTTACGGCAAAGGCAGCGGCCACGCGGCCCAACTCAACTTCGGCGACACCTTCAGTTACGCGCTCGCCAAAATCAAAAACGTGCCTCTTTTGTTCAAGGGAAATGATTTCTCGCTTACCGACGTGCAGTCGGCTGCGTGACGTTGATCCTTCGGCGATTTCCCGCAGATCCATCGTTGATCCATCTTCGATGCACCGAGTACAATGCATACACGTATTCAAACGACTACAAAGGTGCCGAAATGGCCACTTCGATCCGACTCGCTCCTGCCACAGAGCTTCGCCTGGACCATCTGGCTGCGCAAACCGGGCGTACCAAGGCGTACTACCTGCGCGAGCTGGTAGCCAACGGACTCGATGATCTGGAGGACTACTACCTTGCGGCGGCAACCATGGAGCGGGTACGCAAAGGCGAAGAGCCGCTCCGTTCCGCCGAGCAGGTGAGGATTGAGCTTGGCCTGGGCGATTAGCTACACCGAGACGGCCACCAAGCAACTGGGCAAGCTCGACCGCCCCACAGCGCGCCGCATTCTTGATTTCATGGATGCGCGCATCATCGCCCCGCAGGCCGACCCGCGCAGCATCGGAGCTGCCCTGACCGGCCCCGCACTCGGTGCGTTTTGGCGATACCGTGTCGGCGACTTTCGCATCATCTGCGATATAGAGGACGAAGCACTTTGCGTGCTGGTCATCGAAATCGGTCATCGCAGCGACATCTACCGATGATTGTGGTGGGGAGGGCGGGGAACGGTCATGTTTCACTGTCCGGGTGGTAACCCGGACTCCATGACATTGGCGTGTCTCACACGCACTTGCTGTCATACGTTTTGGATTCAACATAAACGCCGGACGCCTCATCCGGCCCGCCGTTGCGACGCACACGTGTGGCGCACGACAGGTTCAACAAAAATTTATACTTGCATTGCGTCTTGATATCACTTTGTCGTCTATGGTCGCCCCATGTCAGCACCCGCCCACACAAAGATCATCAGAGCTCTCGACGAGGCCGCCAAGGGAGACCAGAACCTACTGTGCGCGCTGCTTCTCCTATTAGCGCTCTTCCAGCACCCGTCAAGCTATCCGAACAAGAAATCCCGCCCTTCCTCTGCTTATAGAGACATGGTTCGCTGGGCACTTCTAGCTTTCGAACCCCTGGCCGGTCGCCTGACCTCGCGGGGCCGCATTGATCTGCCCGATGGCATGAGCGCGACTAGAGTGCTTTGCGACGACGGATCTTTCAAACTCGTGATTGACGGACTATTCCCTGACACTCCAAATGAGGCCGCTGGCGACTTCGAGTTCGATGTATGCCTCTCGTTCGCAGGTGAGCAGCGTGA
>JANNZB010000143.1:0-2288 GCA_031410395.1 Novosphingobium sp. | reverse complement strand
CCAGCCCATCGCCGCAGCGGTTGGCGAAACCAGCTGGCGCGCGGCGAGCGTAGGATAGCGGCTCGGCAGTGGCGGCTTGTCCTTTACCACCCAGTCGATCAGCATCCGCACCGCTGCGTTCCAGCTATCGACCGAAGGGTTGGGGTTGCCCGCCATTTTACAGTCACCAAACACCCCGTCGCCTTTAAGCGAAAAGCCAGTGCCGCGTCCGCCTGCGTGGGTGACGCTGGGGAAATAATAGCGGCGGACATTTGCAGGCAAGGGAATATCTGCCCTGGCATCAATTCCGACCAGATCGGGCGACATGCGCAAGCCCCAGAATTCGGCCGAGCCAAAAGTCTCGACAATTTTGGGGCAGGTCTTGCTGGCGTTGCACCTGTCCAGCAGGCTTGTCTTGCCCAATTTACGTTGCCTGTCGGTGTAGCTTCCCCACCACAGCGTCCCCTCGCTGCCGGGCTGGAATGTCTCAGCCGCGCCGCCGGGCACGCCGAAGCGCAGATTGAGCGCAACCTGCCGCCCGGCGATATCTGGATTGATCCCGTCAAACACTCGTGCGCCGTCCTCGCTCGCGTTGAAACCGAGATGGACGAAACTGCGTAGAAAATTGCCCGATTGCGAATGGCCGACACCAACCGTCCAGCGCACCGGCACTTTCGCCGGGTTGGCGTGGCCAGCGGCATCGGGCTTGCCGCTACGCAGGAAGGCGACGAAATCGCGCGTTGCAGCAAAGCCGATGCCCTGAACCAGCGGGTCTTTGCCCTGATACACCAGCGTGTAACCGGCGGCAGGATCGAACGGCTCTTTCAGGCAAAGCCGGCGGGCATCGGGCTTGCCGGGGAAAGCGGAGTCGCGGCAATCGGCGAAAGCCCAGGCATCGGGCGCAACTCGTTTCCGCTTGCCGCCCGCCCAGTCGATCGACAGGCTCGCCTTGTTCGTGTCTAGCGAAACCGGCTCCGGCCGCGGCGTGGCGTTACCCAGCCCGCCGCCGATCAAGGCATCGCGGGCAGTGGCGGATAACTTTGTCAGGCGGGTGAGGATCGGCCCGGTAATCGCGCTGCCATCGGCATTGTGCGCTGTGGGCACCCATGCCAGCTGCATCGCGGGGTTAAGCGGAATATCACCCTGCCAACCGCTGACCACCCGCAAATGGCCGTCGCGATCGGCCATCACCCCGCCATTGCCGCGATTGGGGACATCATAAAGCAGAACTCCGCTCGCCGTGGCGGGATCGAGCGGACGCGCGATGCGGAAGGTAGCCTTGTATTCAACGCGGCCGCGCGCGTTAAGCGGAGCGCGCGCGATGTCGGTGATAATCGCATTGTGCAGATCAGCCGGATCAAGTTCGCCCGAGAATGTGCCGTAGACCAGCTCATAGGCGGGCGCTCCGGCAATCGCTGCGGCAGGTTTGACCAGTTCGACATCAACCCGCACGACTTCTGCGCGCGCGGTTGAGGCCAGAACCATCGCCCCGCACAGCAGTATTGCCCTGCTCGATGACTTAGCTTCCATCATTCGATTGCCATCCCCAACTGTCCCGGCTGCGACGTTCCCGTCTTCCCGATCTTCATGGAAAGACATAGCGGCATCATCAGCAAAGCGCCGACAAACAGCAACTGAAATGTGTGATTATAGGCGGACATCGCAGCTTGCTGCATTACCTGCTGCATCTCGCCGGCAACCGATGCCGCGGAGTTTATATCGAAATCAGGCAGGCGCAGGCTGACCATCGGGTCATCGGGCCGGACATGTTCAACCAGTCGTGATTGCGATGCGGCCATGTCACGAAGAGTCAGTGTCTGGATGATCGATACCCCAACCGCGCCGCCAACGTTGCGCATCAGCGCGGTGAGCGTCGCTCCTTCGTTCTTGAACTTTTCTGGCAGTGTAGTGAACACCAGCAGCATCAAGGGGAGAAACAGCAGGCCCGACCCCATGCCCTGCAACAGCGATACCAGTGCCATGGTTTGCGCGCTGGTATCAAGGTTTGCACTTATAAGGACATAGAACCCGCTGACCATAAGCGCCATTCCGGTGGCGATCATCAATCGCGGATCGACCTTGCCCACCAACTGTCCGGCAATCATGACGGTGGCAATGTTACCAATCGCGCGCGGTAGCGAAACCAGTCCGGTAAGCAGAATCGGATAGCCGAGCAATTGCTGCATCATGGTGGTGATGATCGGGATCGCGCCAACCAGAAATATGCCGATGAAGGCCATGATCCCAGTGCCCAGCGCAAAGTTCCGGTCGCGGAATATCTCGGGCTTGATGAAGGGGTTCTTGGTGGT
>JANNZB010000142.1:0-3240 GCA_031410395.1 Novosphingobium sp. | reverse complement strand
CTTCTGGCTGGCGCTGGCGCTGGTCGCCGCGCTGGCGCTGTCGCACGGCATGGCCTACAAGTCAGGCCGTGCCGCCGTGCGCGCCTCGTGGGATGCCGATATTGCGCAGCGCACCGCCCAGGCGCTGCAAGCCGAACAGGCCGCCCGCGCCACTGAGCAAGCCCTTCAAACCAAAGTCCAGAAAGTTGCCAATGATTACCACGCTGAAAAGAAACGCGGCGCTGCTGCTGCTGCTGTCAATGCTGACCGGCTGCGCCAGCTTGAAGCCGCCCTTGCCGAGTCAGCCAGTGCAGATACCGCACCCGCCGGCGGAGTTGATGGAGCCTTTGCCGGAATCGCCGGTGAATGTTCCAGGGCTATTGTCCGACTGGACGGCTACGCTTCGGACATGGCAGGCAAGGCAAAGGCTCTGCAAGACTTCGCCCGCAGCGTGCGCGTGACGCCATAATAGAATCATGGCCGACTACATCCGCCCCACCCCACGCAACAAGCTGCTGGGCCTGCTGGCCGATAGCGCCCAAGGCGTCAACGACTTCGCTTCTGCGCCATTCGGTTATCCCAATCCACCTGGAAACCTGCTGATGCAGTTAATGGGTGTGCCTGACATCGCAAAGACCGCCGACCGGCTGAGTTATGGCGAGCCACTCACGACGGGCCGAGGCATGACTACCAGACCGCGCGATGAGGCAGCAAATTCCTTTATGGCGCTGGCAGTGGGTGCACGGCCAGTTGGAGGCTTGATTGACAATGCCGCGCCGACGGTCCGACGTGGCTTGCTGGAGCTAGCCGATAACGCCATGACGCCGCGCGCACTGAATTCACAAGCTGGCGCCGTGCGCATGCCATTTGCAGACGATGCTGGCCGCGCGGAAAGAATGGCCAATATGGGTATGGTGCGCGGATGGTATCGCGGCGGCCCGGAAATCAGCGGCGCGAAAAGGTCGGGGCCGTGGTACACGCAAGATGCGGAAGAGGCTGCAAACTACGCCAAACGCTTTGGCGACAAGGCCGACATTCGGGAATACGCGATTCCTGAAAAAGGTTTTTTGAACGGCAGTGGTGGCTATCCCAGCAGGTTAGCTCATGACGTGGCGGGCATCCTGGACAATCCGACCTATGGCAAAGACGGGGCTTTTCTGGCCAATGAACTGCGCAGCTACGGGCCGAATGAGCCAGTCTCTGGCGGGGCTATTTGGCAGGCCCTGGAGTCACGTTTCGGCAACGATGGCGCGGCCGAGGTTCTGCAAAACCTCGGCTTTAAGGGGGCCAAGGGCATCACGGGCGGACCCGAGGCCTATGTCTTCAAGACCGCGCCGGTGCGTGATGCCAATAAAGCGGCCTTCAACCCGGCGAACGCTGCTCAGGACAATCTCTACGGGAAAGCATCGCTGCCGATGCTTGGTCTGCTGGGCGGCACTGCGCTAGGGGCAGATTACCTGCTCCGTAGGGATCGATAGGGGCCTTGAGATAAAACACCGTGCCGCCCGTGGAGTCCTTGATATAGGCGTAAGCCGCGTTCCCCGTGGTGGCGCGGTTCGCCATGTGTTTGGCCTCCTCCATGCTGTCGAATGACTGCAGCACATGGCGGTGTTTTTGCCCAGAGGCAAGCACTACGGCGTAGACGGTGAACATGGTTTGATCTCCTTTGCTTTTTTCAGGGCGTCACGCACCCACTGAGATCCGTTGCGCGCGGCCTTGGCCTTGAGTTCCGGTGAGACAACTACCTGCAAAACCGGCGATTTACCGCCGCCCTGCACACTTTTCCGGCCCTGCCCGCGCTCTGCGGGTGGGCGCTTGGCTGGGTTGGTCATTTTTGGTTTTTCCATGTCTCATAGTCAGACAGATACTCAAAAACCATATACCCGCCATCGACTTTGACAATCTTCGCCGCGCCCGGATTCTGCGCGACAACTTCTTTTCGGTTGGTATTAGCTACAAACATTTTTCTCTCCTGTTGCGGGTTGCGGTATTGCTTGCCCTTGTAGTTATTATAATATAGATTCAGAAAGAAAAGCAATGAATTTACAATATATTTTCAAGTCGTTTACTAAATGACTTGGCTTGCCCTGTGCCTGATTGCCGGCCTGTTCCTGACCGGCATTGCCATCGGCGTTATCTTGACGATGCTGTTGATTGAACTGGCTGTGCGCGACTCTTGAGCTTGTAACCAGGGTGCTGCCCCGTCGCCAGCAGAAAAAGCACCCACGAGCCCGGCGTAACCGGGTTCTGGCCCGATTCCCAGGCCTGCACCGTACGGTAGCTGGCCAGGCCTATCAGCTCCGCCATCGCCGGCTGTGACAGACCGGCGACCAGGCGTGCGGCATGGACCTCGGCGGGCGTGGGGGGCGGTGTGAGCAGGTCGGTCATGGGTTGCGCTCGATCCACGTCCATGCCACGCAGCGCTCAAAATCGCCAATCCATGCCGCCATGCCATGCTGCAGCGCAAACGCCGAATGCAGCGCCACCGCACACCAGGGCGTAGCGGGCGCCATCAGGGCTTCGGCAGCGCCATATTGCGCGCACAGCATCGCCCACAACTCGCCCGATTGCCGGGATCGTGCCGCCACGCCAAAAGTCACCAGCGGCCCGGTTTGCTGCTGGCCAACGCTGCACAGCAGGGCGCCATGCTCAACCGATACCTGAGCGACAAAGCCATCGGCCGTGCCCAGCGTGCCGGGCAGCGGGTAGTCGTCCTTGTGCGCAATGGCAGACTGCAGCCACGGCGTCAGCGCCCCGATCGTGCCGTCCGACACCTCGGCGCGCGCGCTGCGCCGGGTGTGGCCTGTGGACAGGGTGATGTGGTTCAGATACATGGAGTTGTTCGCCCGTTCGCCGCCTCGTACTGATCACGCATGATCAAATCCCACACTTTCATTGCCTCTTTCGCCGCGTCTTCCCATGTCGCGCACGTTACCTCGCTTTGATAAATCGTCTCGCCTCTTGAGAGGATTTCAAAAACGCCAGCACCCTTTGAGACGCGGAGCAATTCTGTGGTGATTCTGCTGCCGCCGACAATGCCGGGGTTGATAGATATGGGAAGCGTCCAGTCTGTCACTTTATTTGCGATCATGATGTTCTTTCAGCCCGCCGGAGCGGGCGGGTTGAGTTAAGCCTTGTCGCCGCTGATCGATGTAAAACCGCCCTGGTGCAGCATGGCGTCCGCGGCGGACACCCGGCCTTGTTGCGCCTTCTGATGCCCTGCTATCTGGCGTTCCAGATGGGCGTCTACACCGAGGCGGC
>JANNZB010000141.1:0-1543 GCA_031410395.1 Novosphingobium sp. | reverse complement strand
CGACAAAGAAACTGTCCGGCGGGATCATCATCCTGTCGGCCAATTACCGCCCGGTCACTACGCTGGCGGCCCTGGAAGCCCAGGTCCGCGCCGCACAGGCCGCTGGCCGCGACGCCATCCTGCTGAAGCTCCAGCCGCCGGGTTCATCGGCGGTGTACGTGCCGGTAAGGTTGCGCTGATTTCATGCCTATCGCCCAAACTTTTTGACTCGTCATTCCCGCGAAGGCGGGAACCTATCTCCGGGCCGTAGGGCCAACAACCCCAACCTTAGTGCTAGAGCAGAATCCGATCATTCGGGCTCATATCCGGCGGCCGTGAAGTAATTGACGCATTCGCCTGGCGTGAAGCACGGTAGGGCATCGCGGATTGCGTCCCAAAGCTCTGGGACCGATCTTGCTGCGGTTTTTCGCAGGATGGATTTGAGCTTGGAGAAGGCGTTCTCGATCGGGTTGAAGTCCGGCGAATAGGGCGGGAGGAAGAGCATTCGCGCGCCGACGGCTTCGATGGCGAGGCGCGCGCCGACGTTCTTGTGCGCAGGTAGATTGTCGAGGATGACCACGTCACTGGCCCGTAATGTCGGCACAAGTATCTGCTCAACATAGGCCAGGAACCATTCCCCGGTCATGGGTCCGTCCAACACCATCGGTGCGGTCATACCAGTCAGGCGCAGTGCGCCGGTGAAGGTTGTCGTTTTCCAATGCCCGTGCGGGATGGGGGAGCGGCACCGCATGCCACGTTTGGCGCGGCCACGTAGCCGCGCCATCTTGGTCGAGGCGCCCGTCTCATCGATGAAAACCAGATGTTCAGGATCAAGGTCCGGCTGGGCTTCGAACCAGGCGTGTCGCCGCGCGGCGACGTCGGGCCGCTCCTGCTCGCTGGCGTGCGCTGTTTTTTTTGACGGTTACGGCATGACGATCAAGAAAGCGCCAGATCGTGCTCGTGGCAAAGCTGGCGCCATGTTGCTCGCGCAGCAGTTCCGCCAACTCGACCAGCGTCATGTCCACCTGGCTCTCGATTGCACCCAGAATGACATCGCGATAGGCTTCAATGCGATGGGATCGTTGATCACCGCCTTGCCGTTTGGCGCGCGTGACGCCCGTCTCACGCCATTCCCGGACCCAGCGGACCGCGCTTGCAGCCGCTACCCCGAACCGTGCCGCTGCCGCCCGTCGGGACAGCCCGCCATCAACCGCTGCGATTACGCGTGCGCGCAAATCTTCGGATAAGGATCTCGCCATGCATGCCGGCCTCCTTGTCCAGCACACAGGGTGAATCAGATTTTCCGCCTCATGAAAAGCCCAACGATTCTATGTGATCGGATTTTGCTCTAGGAACCAATGCCGGAGATGGGTCCCCGCCTTCGCGGGAATGACGGAAAAGGGTTAGGGCAATTGACAGCTGGTATTATACCAACAGGCGCTTGAATTGACTCTTCTCCCCTCCTCTTCAGGGGAGGGGCTTTTAAGTGCGTCAGTTCATAGGCCCGTTGGTATTACACTGCGCCGCTTTACCCCTTCCCCTTGAGGGGGAGGTTGGGTGGGGG
>JANNZB010000140.1:0-5158 GCA_031410395.1 Novosphingobium sp. | reverse complement strand
AGCGCGGCAAAGAAGTTGTCACGCACCGGCACGACCTTGCCGAGCCACTGCTTCACCAGCTCGGGATATTCGCGGATCGCCTCGGAGATCGAGAGGAAGATCACCCCGGCGCGCTTGAGCTCCTCGCGGAAGGTGGTGGCGACACTGACGGAGTCAAACACCGCATCGACCGCGACCTTGCGCGCGCCTTCAACCCCGGCGAGCACTTTCTGCTCCTCCAATGGGATGCCGAGCTTGCGGTAAACCTCGAGAATATCGGGATCGACCTCGTCGAGGCTGGCGAGCTTGGGCTTGGCCTTGGGTGCGGCGTAGTAATAGGCGTCCTGATAATCGATCGGCGGCACGTTGAGCTTGGCCCAGTCAGGCGTCTCCATGGTCAGCCAGTGCCGGAACGCCTTGAGCCGCCAATCGAGCATCCATTCGGGCTCGTTCTTCTTGCCCGAGATGAAGCGGACGGTGTCTTCGGACAGGCCCTTGGGCGCGAATTCGGTTTCGATATCCGCCGACCAGCCGTGCTCGTAATCGGCGACTGAAGCAGCGGCATCGCGCGCGGCCTGATCTTTGAGGATGACTTGTTCGGTCATACGCTTGCGCTTTGGGCGGGTGTTGAATTGAGTTCGCGCAGAGGCGCAGAGGCGCAGAGGAGCGGGGACTGCGGCGAAGCCGCATTGTCAGATCGACGTTTAGGCGTGGCGGTAAGCCCGGAATTTGCGGTGAGGCCTGTGGCCCAAACCGCCTTCTCTGCGCCTTTGCGCCTCTGCGCGAACAAACTCTTCACAACGCCGCCCCCGCCAGATGAGTCAAAGCAACGCCGGCAAGCGCCCCGCGCATGGCCTTATTAACAGCGCCCCAGTGCGGCATGACGTGGCATGATCCTTCGAGTTCGCAATCGTGGCGGCCGTGCTGACTACAGGCGGTCAGCGCGATCGGGCCTTCAACCGCCTCGACTATGTCGGCGAGCGTGATCGCCGCGGCTGGCCGCGCGAGCTTGAGCCCCCCGCCCGCGCCGCGCACCGATTTGAGCAGGCCAGCGGCGGATAATTTGCTCACCAGTTTTTGCACCGTGGGCGCGGGCAGCCCAGTTTCCAGCGCCAGTTGCGCTGCGTTGACCCGCGCATGTCCGCAATGGCGCGCGGCGGCGCTCATGGTGAGGACGGCATAGTCGGCCATGGAGGAAAGGCGCAAGGCGGGCGGCTCCGGTTAAATCAGACTGATTCGCTCCAGTTTATTTAGGCGCTGCAGCGCAGCAATTCAATGGTGTCCAAAAGGGCAGTCCAGGCGATCCAGAAAAAAAGCGGACCAGGCACTGGGCCTGATCCGCCTGAAAGTGGAGAACTCGTTAGCCCAAAGGCGTGACGAGCCCTTCGGGTCGCAGGGGTGCCATGAGACGCGAACATCTGGAATAATTGTATAAATTCGACAAAGAACCGCAAAAGTCATGACAATCGTTGTCAGAATCGGGTCAATCAACGGTTTGACGCAACAGTGTTGCCCATTCGACACGGCTGGAGCGCTCTGGCATAGGCCGGCGGTGATGATTTACCCGCTGCTTAAGCCCGCCTTGTTCCGACTCGACGCCGAACGTGCGCACGCACTGGCAATTGCGGGGCTAAAATGGATGCCCAAGGCTGCGCCGCGCTTGGCGGGACCTTTGGCGACGCATGTGGCGGGTTTGGCATTCGCCAATCCTTTGGGACTGGCTCCGGGCTTCGATAAGGACGCCGAAGTTGCCGACGCGGTGCTGGGGCTGGGCTTTGGTTCGGTCGAGGTCGGCACGCTTACCCCGCAGCCGCAAGCGGGCAATGCCAAGCCGCGACTGTTCCGGCTGGTGGAGGACCGCGCGGTGATCAACCGCATGGGGTTCAACAATGGCGGCCAGCAGGCTGCTTACCAAAGGCTTGTGAGGCGGCGACGTCAGGGCGTTCTGGGAATCAACATCGGAGCGAACAAGGATTCGTCACAACGCATCAATGATTATGTCAGCGGTTTCGACATCATGGCGTCGCTTGCAGATTATATCACGGTCAACATTTCCTCGCCCAACACCCCCGGCCTGCGCGATCTTCAGGGCGAGAGCGAGCTGAACGATCTTCTAGGGGCAATTGCTGCGCAGCGCAGCGCGGGCGGACCGCCGGTGTTCCTCAAGGTTGCGCCTGATCTTGATGCCGATGCCCCGGCGCGGATTGTCGATGCAGTGGCGCGGCACGGAATAGACGGAATTATCGTCTCCAACACAACGATATCGCGCCCGCCGCTCAAATCACGGCATTCTGTTGAGACGGGCGGACTTTCGGGGGAACCTTTGCGCGAACTCGCGCTCGAAAAGCTTCGCGCGTTCCGGCGGGCGGCTGGCGGGGCAATCCCATTGATTGGGGTCGGCGGCATTGCAAGCGCTGATCACGCATGGGCGCGCATTCGTGCAGGGGCGAGCCTCGTGCAGCTGTACAGCGCGATGGTCTATGAGGGGCCGGGGATTGCCAAGGCTGTTCTGGCCGGGCTCGAAACGCTAATGAAGCGCGATGGATTTTCGACGATTGCCGATGCGGTTGGGAGCGAATAACATGGTGCCATGACTCACCGTTCAATGCTTCTGCTGTGCACCGCACTCCTCGCCACCTCCAGCGCCGTTGAGGCTCGAACCTCGCGGCACCACGCGCACAGCGCTGTGCCGCCAGTGTTATTCGCCAAAGGCATGGTCTCTGCCGCCGATCCGCGCGCGGCTGAGGCCGGGGCCGAGATGCTGCGCGCAGGCGGCAGCGCAACCGACGCGGCGATTGCCACCATGCTGGCGCTTACCGTCGTCGAACCGCAAAGTTCTGGCATCGGCGGCGGCGGGTTTTATTTGGCGACCGATGCCAAGGGCAAGGTCGAGACGATTGATGGCCGCGAAACTGCGCCCAAGGCTGCGCATGGCAAATGGTTCTGGAAAGATGGTGTGCCAATGGGCTTCCGCGATGCGGTGCCGGGCGGGACCAGCGTTGGCGTTCCGGG
The DNA here is from genome assembly GCA_031410395.1 of Novosphingobium sp. Lineage (GTDB taxonomy): Bacteria > Pseudomonadota > Alphaproteobacteria > Sphingomonadales > Sphingomonadaceae > Novosphingobium. Next base: position 2,167 of record JANNZB010000140.1, on the reverse strand, counting down.
CAATATGGCGCTCGCGGCGCAGGCGCACGCCAAACATGGCAAGCTCGCTTGGCGCAAACTTTTTGCCCCCGCCATCCGCCTTGCGGGACAGGGCTGGACGGTCAGCCCGCGCTTCCACGATTTCCTTGGATTCGCGCGCGGATCGGCAGCTTTCGTTCCCGAAGGCGCAGGCCTGTTCTATGATGCCGATGGGCGTTCGCTTCCCGCAGGAGCGCAGGTGAAAAATCCGGCGCTGGCAAAAACGCTCGCCGCCTTGTCGCTGCGGGGCCCGCGCGGTTTTTACACCGGGCCGAATGCCGCCGCGATTGTCAAACGCGTCAACACTGCGCCCCGCAATTCCGCCGCGATGACGCTCGCTGATGTGGCATCGTACCGGGCAAAGGACCGCGCGCCGCTGTGCGGCACCTATCGCGGTTACCGGATTTGCGGGATGGGCCCGCCCAGTTCGGGTGAAACCACGGTGTTCGCCGTACTCAAACAGCTTGAACGGTTTGACCTCACCGCACTCGGCCCCGATTCGCCAGTGGCGTGGCACCTGATCGCCGAAAGCCAGCGGCTCGCCTATGCTGATCGGGCGCGCTATCTGGGCGATCCTGATTTCAATGCCGTGCCCGCGGCGGGCCTGATTGATCCGGGCTATCTGGCGCAGCGATCTGAGCTGATCGATCCCGCCAAAACCGTGGCTGCGCCTGAGGCGGGAACCCCGCCGGGCGCGAAAAACCTCGCGCGGGCCGATCTGACGCCCGGTCCGGAAAATGGCACCTCGCACTTCGCCGTAGTTGATCGCTGGGGCTCTGCGGTTTCCTACACCTCGACGGTCGAAAGCGCATTTGGTTCAGGACTGGTGGTTGGCGGGTACTATCTCAACAACGAGCTCACCGATTTTGATTTCCGGCCAGATCAGGCTGGGAGGCCAGCCGCCAACCGGGTCGAAGGCGGCAAGCGCCCTCGTTCATCGATGGCGCCAACGCTGGTCTACTCGCCCGATGGTCGCCTGCGCCTGGTTATCGGCGCGGCGGGCGGTGCGACCATCCCGGTTCAGGTTGCCAAGGCGATCGTTGCTGTGATTGACTGGAAGCTGTCCGCCGAAGCGGCGATTGCCCTGCCGACGATCTTCGCCCCCGATGGGCCCAGCGTGTTCGTCGAAAAAGGCACCAGCATGGAGGCGATGATTCCCGCACTCACCGCGCTGGGCCACGCCGACGTCCGACCGCGTCAGGCAAGCTTCAAGGGCAATGCGGTCGAAGTAGTCGACGGCAAGCTGATCGGCGCACCCGACAAGCGAAGTGAAGGCCGGACGGTTTCGGAGTAGGAGTTTGTTCGCGCAGAGGCACGCTGAGATTGCGCTCTTGGCGAAGCCACTTTCAACCGCAACGTGGTTGTCCTGGACGTAGCAATATGGATGAAGTTAGCCATCGGCGAAGAGCAATTTCTCCGCGCCTTTGCGCCTCTGCACGAACAATTGCCTTCCCCGCTTGCCGCTCGGGCGCAGCGGCGATAAGTCTGCTCCAGACGCGCCGCGACAGACGGCAGATTGAGAGGCCGAGCCCGTGCATATCGACGATTTTGACGCCAGCCCAAACCTCGTTGCGCTGTTTCTCAACCGGGCTGACGAGCAGGGCGAAAAGCCGTTCCTCACGGCAAAGCGCGATGGCCGCTGGCAAACGATATCGTGGACCGAAGCCGCGAGGCAGGTGTGCATGGTCTCCGAATCGCTGCGAAACATGGGGCTGAAAAAGGGTGACCGGGTGGCGCTGGTTTCCGAAAACCGGCCCGAATGGTGTATCGCCGATCTGGCGATCATGGCCGCCGAAATGGTAACCGTGCCCGCCTACACCACCAACACCAATCGCGATCACACCCACATTCTGGAAAACGCCGGTGCGGCCGCAGTGATGGTTTCCGATGCCAAACTGGCGAAGCCGCTGCTCCCCGCAGTACTGGCAGCGGACAAAGTTCGCCACCTGATTACCTTTGAAGATTTCAAGATGCCGCAACTTGGCCGCGCAGATGCGCACACGTGGGCCTCGCTGCTCACCGGCGATGCGGCGGCGGCGCGGGCGGCGGTCGATGCGCGGGTGGCGAAGATTACCAGGGAAGACCTCGCCTGCGTGATCTACACCAGCGGCACCGGCGGCGCGCCGCGCGGGGTCAAGCAGCACCACGG
>JANNZB010000139.1:0-5979 GCA_031410395.1 Novosphingobium sp. | reverse complement strand
ACACCGCCGCGAATATGGCAGCTTGCCAGACTGGCCGGTTGGTTCCGCAGACGTTGCGGCACCTACCACGCCAGCCGATTTGCCACCGTGGGCGCTGACCCCGCTTCCCGCTGAACCGCGCCCATCACGCCCGCTCGCGCCTTCGTCGCTGGGTGAGGACGATGCGCCCGATCCGCCTTATGCACCCGGCCAAAGCGGCGAAGCAGCGCGGCGGGGGACGTTGATCCACCGCCTGCTTGAGCGCCTGCCCGAAGTCGCCGCGCCTGAACGCGAGGCTGCCGCCTTGCGCTGGCTGGCGCGCGCGGCGGCGGATCTGCCTGAGGCGGCGCACGAAGAAATGGCCGCCTCTGCGGTGAAGGTTCTCGATCACGACGAATGGGCGGAACTGTTCTCAGCGAGGGCGCTGGCAGAAGTCCCCCTCGCTGCGCTGGTGGGCGACCGGGTCGTCGCTGGCACGATTGATCGGCTGCTGGTAACGCCCGACGCCATTCATCTGGTCGATTTCAAAACCGCGCGCCGCCCACCAACCGCGCTCAGCGAAGTTCCGACAGGCATTTTGCGCCAGATGGCCGCCTATGTTTCCGCGCTCGAAGTGACCTTTCCGGGCCGCACGGTGCGGGCCGCGGTGCTCTACACGCAAACGCCGTCGCTTTTTGAATTGCCGCCCGAACTGATCGCGGCTCACAAGCCAGCATTGTCCGCCCGCGAGTAAAGGTTTTCCCGGGCATGGTTGCGCAAAGCACATCACGCCTTAAATTGTCGTCCAACATTCAGGAGATTTTCCCCATGGCCACCATTCACGTCACCGATGCCAGCTTCGCCACCGATGTCCTTCAGTCAGACAAGCCGGTGCTGGTCGATTTCTGGGCCGAATGGTGCGGTCCCTGCAAGATGATTGGCCCGTCGCTTGAAGAACTGTCCGATGAAATGGCCGATCAGGTGACCATCGCCAAGATGGACATCATGGAAAGCACCAAGGTCCCGAGCGAAATCGGCGTGCAATCGATCCCGCTCATGGTACTATTCAAGGATGGCAAGCAGGTTGCGCAAAAGCTGGGTGCTGCGCCGAAGGGCCAGCTCAAGGCCTGGTTGGAAAGCGTGCTTTAATTCTTCTGCCCCTCCTCTTCAAGGGAGGGGCAACGAAGACTTGGCGGCTTGGCGCTTAGAGTTTTCCGGAATAGACAGCACCAGCCCGCTCCCCGCCCGGCTACCCAAGTCATTGTACTATATGGGTGGTCGGGCGGGGCAGCGGGCTGGTGCCGAACCGATGTAAATCGGAAAAATCTAGTCGAAGTGGGTGGGGGCTATCCACTAGGCGGAACCTTGGCGAGTGGGGACAGCCCCCACCCCAACCCCTCCCCTGAAGAGGAGGGGATTAGGAAGTAAGCCCCGCCATCCGGCCCGCCAGTTCATCCCACAACTGCGGTGAAGCAGCACCCAGCAAACCCGGCTGCATGTGCTCATCCACCCGGTACGGCCGCCCATCGGGCCGTGCAGCCTTTCCGCCAGCTTCATTGAGCAACAGCACCCCGGCGGCATGGTCCCAGGCCAGAGTGCGTTCAAAAATTGACACATCGTTTTTCCCGAGCGCCAGCCTCGGCCATTGCTCGGCGGCGCAGCGGGGGATATCGACGCAGGTGTAATGCGGCGTGATCTGCGCCTTGAGCGCCGTGCGGCGGACCGGATCGGCAAAAATCAGCGATATGGCGGCAACCGGCGGCATCTGGCCGCTGGTGCGCGCGGTGATCCGCTCGCCATCGACATAGGCCCCTTTGCCCAGCGCGGCGTGGCAAAACCGCCCTGAAAGGCAATCATAGATCCACCCAGCCACCGCCTCGCCCTTTTCAGCCAGTGCGACCAGCACGCCGAACGGCGGTTTGCCGAAAGCGAAATTGTTGGTGCCGTCGAGCGGATCGATGATCCAGCACAGGTCATCCCCCAGCCGGTCCATCAGCGCAGGGTTTGCGTGGCAGGCTTCCTCGCCGACGATGGCCGCTTCGGGGAGCAGTTTTGCAAGCCCTTCGGTCAGGATCGCCTCAGCTTCATGATCGGCGATGGTGACGACATCATCCGCCGCCTTGGCGTCGATTTCACTCGCCGACAGCGATTGATAGCGCGGCATGATCGCGCGCTCACTGGCTTGACGCATCAGCGCGCGAACTTCGCGGGTCAGCGCCTCACTCACGTGCGGTAATCCGCGTTGATCGCGATGTAGCCGTGGGTTAGATCGCAGGTCCATACTGTCGCCCGACCTTCGCCCAAACCAAGATCAACCGCGATTGTGACCTCGCTCCCCTTCAAATGCGCGGTGACCGGCTTCTCGTCATAGTCGGCGAGCGGCAGGCCATCACGCGCCGCCCACACGCCGCCAAAGCCAATCGAAAGCCTGTCGCGGTCAGCCGGTTCGCCCGCCTTGCCCACCGCCATAACCACGCGGCCCCAGTTCGCGTCCTCGCCCGCGATCGCGGTTTTGACCAGCGGCGAATTGGCGATGGAAAGCCCGATGCGGCGCGCGCTGTCATCGCTCACCGCGCCGGTCACCGCGATTTCGATGAATTTTTGCGCGCCTTCGCCGTCACGCACCACCAGATGGGCCATTTGTAAGCAGACATCGCTCAGTGCAGCAGCGAAGGCATCGGCACCAGCAGAGTCGAACGAGGTGAGCAGCGCGTTCTCAGCCTTGCCAGTCGCGAAGGCGAGGACGGTGTCGCTGGTCGATGTGTCGCTATCGACCGTGATGCAGGAGAAGCTTTTCTGGTTTGCCGTAGACAGCAGTTCTTGCAAAAACGCAGGCGCAATCGCCGCGTCGGTGAAAATGTAGCCGAGCATTGTCGCCATATCGGGTGCGATCATCCCCGACCCTTTGATAATCGCGGCGAGGGTGACCCTGCGGCCAACGACCACCGCCGTTGCCAGCGCGCCCTTGGGGAATGTGTCGGTGGTGCCGATGGTGCGCGCGGCGTCTTCCCACGAGCATGGCTGTGCTTCCAGCGCGAGTGCCACGCCATCGCGCGCCTTGTCCTTGGGCAGCGGCACGCCGATCACGCCGGTAGAGGAAACGAAAACCTGTTCCTGCGCGCACCGCAAATGATCCGCCACCTGCGCCATGATCTGATCGACAGCCTCACGCCCGCGATAGCCAGTAAAGGCGTTGGAATTTCCGGCATTGACCACCAGCGCGCGGGCCGTCCCGGTTTGTACGCCCAAACGCCCCAGCTCAACCTCACTCGAACAGCAGACATTGCGGGTGAACACGCCTGCCACCGCGGTGCCCTCAGCCAGTTCAACATAGGTCAGATCGCAGCGGCCCCAGTTCTTGTAGCCCGCACGGGCAACGCGCAGCGTAACGCCAGCAACCGGCGGCATTGCAGGGAACGGCGAGGCGAGCGGGGATATGGCGTCGGTCATAGCGCCAACGCCTTATGGCCCGCGCGGCCCAAGGGCAAGGCGGGCTTAGAGTGGAAAACGCGAAACCTGAATCAGTCGTTGCTCCCCCGCGAAGGCGGGGGCCTCGGGCCTTTGTGCGCCTGGTTCCCTCAAGCCTCATGAGATCCCCGCCTTCGCGGGGAAGCAGATTGGGTTAGACTCAGGGCAAGGGGTGCCTAGGGCAAGGTGGGCTTCTTATCCTTCACCACCGTCGGCTTGCTCTGGAACGAGATCAGCTTCGAGAATATCCATGACAGGGCAAAGGCGAGGCCAACCGCCAGAACCTGCATCCAGCCGCTCAGCCCAAGCGTCTCGCCGGTCCAGACCAGCACGGTCAGATGCACGCAATAGAGCGGCAGCGAAAAGTTGCCGAGCCACACCATCGCCGGGCTAAAAACCTGCGGCGGTTTGCACAGCGCCACGTTCCACATCAGTAGCGGCAGGACGGGAATCACGAACAACAGATCGCCAGTCGGGCCGGTCAACGGCAAATAGGGCACGCCCATGATCGCGGCAATCGGCAGCACCAGCGCGATCTGCCACGGCAGCGATGGCGTGCGTGCGCCTTCGAGATATTTGCGGCCCATCCACACCCCAAGCACATAGGACCAGCCGACGCGGGGCAGCGGTGTGTACCAGGTCTTCCAGGTCAACGCGCTTACCCCCATGGTATCCGAACCGTGCTGGCGTACGACGACCACCAGCGCGACACCGAACGCAGCAGCGATCACCGGCAGCCACTTGGTTGGCACCCGGCGCAACAGCAAAGCGTGGAGGAAATTGGCAAGGACCTCCCAGAACAGCGTCCATTGCGGGCCGTTAAGCCGGTAGAATGGGCCCGAGCCAGTCAGCGCCGGAATCATCGCCAGATCGAGCGCCAGCCATGTGAGCAAGGTGAGCGGTTCGACATTGCCGATATAAACCGCACGCGCCGCAGCGACGCCTGCGCCCACCGCAACCAGCGGCCACAACCGCACAAACCGCGCCTTGGTAAAGGCAAAGGCCCCGATCCCGGCGTTGAGCTTCTTCTCGGTCGAAACCGCAAGCACGAACCCGCTGAGCAGGTAGAAAAGATCAACCATCAGATAACCGCGCGCGAAAGGCCCGTGGTCGTGGAACACCAGCTGAAGATGGTACGCCATGATAATCAGCGCCGCGAACCCGCGCAGGCCATCCAGCTGGAACAGGCGCGGGGCGTGAGTGGGAGTCGCCGTTGGTTCAGACATTGCCCTGCTCCCCTTAAATTTGCACGGCGTGCCCCGCCTTTCACAAGAACGGTTAGCGGCGGAGCTGTCTGATGAAAAGGGCGCGGGGGGCATTTGACCACCGCCCACTGGACGATTGCCGTTTCTCCGCCTATCTAGCGCCCAGCCATGAAGCGTTTTATTATCGCCTTTCTTGCCCTGCTGGGGCTGGTCGCGCAAGGTTCGCCGGTTTCGGCGCGTCTGGGCGGGGCGGAAGCAGCGCAGCATGGGGTCGTGCTGGCCCAGAGTGCGCAAGCCCAGAAGCTCATCGTTCAGCAGACTGATGGGCAGCTTGGTGGGACCCGGCCAGAGCGGCGTGAAGCGGCAATTAATGTGCCCCTGTCAGGCACGTTTCGCGCGGTGCGGGTTGCCACAGTGAACATCGGGATTGACCGCGCGCGCCAATAGCGCCGGGTCTGTTGCCTATTGCGGCAAGATTGCGGCGCTATTGCGGTCCGTTCTCCCCGCCAGCCAATTTGCCCCGCTTCTGAGCGGCGTCTCCCAAGATAATTCAGGAATATCAATATGCTCGCGACCATCGTCAAAGCCGTTTTCGGCTCGTCGAACGACCGCTACGTCAAATCGCTCGACAAGATCGTCAACCAGATCGCCGCCTTTGAACCCGAGCTTGAGGCGCTAAGCGACGCCGATTTGCGCGGCCAGACCGCCAAGTTCCGGGCCCTGCTCGAAGGCGGCCAGGAACTCGACGACATCCTGCCAGAAGCCTTTGCCACAGTGCGCGAAGCCAGCAAACGCGCGCTTGGCATGCGCCATTTCGATGTGCAGATGATCGGCGGCATCGTCCTGCACCGTGGCGAAATCGCGGAAATGCGCACCGGTGAAGGCAAGACGCTGGTGGCAACGCTCGCGGTCTATCTCAATGCCATCGAAGGCAAGGGCGTCCACGTCGTCACCGTCAACGATTACCTAGCCCGCCGCGACGCTGACTGGATGGGACAGATCTACAAATTCCTCGGGCTTACCGTCGGCGTGATCGTGCCAAACCTCGATGAAGAATCGCGTCGCGAGGCCTATAATTCGGACATAACCTATTCAACTAACAACGAACTTGGCTTCGATTACCTACGCGATAACATGAAGCACGAGCGCTCCCAGATGGTCCACCGTCCGTTCAATTACGCCGTGGTCGATGAAGTCGATTCGGTGCTGATCGACGAAGCGCGCACCCCGCTGATCATTTCCGGACCCACCGACGACAAGAGCGATCTCTACATGTCGGTTGACGCCATCGTGAAGCAGTTGAACCCCGAAGACTACGAAGCCGACGAGAAAACCAAGAACATATCGT
>JANNZB010000138.1:0-4326 GCA_031410395.1 Novosphingobium sp. | reverse complement strand
CCGCCGCCAGTTGCTTGGCGGGCTTGGCAACGCAGCCTTCCTGTCGGTTTTTTCAGAAAACTTCAAGAAACTTAAGGGAACCGCCAAGGATCGCCGCGAACGATGGGTGCACAAGTCTGGTCAGGGCAAATGAGGCCCTTAACCGCGAGAGGAAATTACCATGAACGCATTCATCAAATTCGCCGCCGCAGCCATTATCGCTGTAGTTCCTGCTGCCTTCGCCCATGCTCAGAACAGCGATGTCCGCAGCCAGGAAATCAAAACCGCAGACCTCGATCTCAACACTGCCGCAGGCCAGAAGATCCTGCACACGCGGATCGCTGTCGCGGTTGGCAATGTCTGCGCCCAGAACGATGGCATGCTCGATTTCCAAGCGATGCGTGAAATCAAGGCCTGCCGCGCAGCTGCAACGTCCAAGGCATTGGCTTCGGTACATGCTGCCAACCCTCCGACGCTCGCCGCACGCGGCGGCACATCGACCCTCGGCAAGTAATTCGGGCCTCAGGCTGAGCGATAATCCCGCGAAAATCGAAACCAGCGGCAAGGGGAAGTGCCGCTGGCTTTGCGGGCATGCGGCTCGCAAAATTTGACAACTTCCAATCACTAATGGAGAACGAAAATGTTCAAACTGACAAAAAATGCAGTCCTTGCACTGACCATGATGGTCGCTGCACCGGTAGCTTTGCCAAGCGTGGCAATGGCTGATGATTTCCCGCTTGTATCGGGCGATTACACCAGCGTTTCCGGCATCTATGTTCAGGATGGCGGCGATGTCGCCTATGCCACATTCCTGGCGGGCGAATGGTCCAAGCAGCAGGAATTTGCCAAATCGAAAGGCTGGATTACTGACTATCATATCTATGCCAACCATTCGGCCCGCAATAGCGAGCCCAACATCTACCTCACCGAAACCTTTGCGCGCCCGCTCAGCGGAGCCGAAGGCGAAGCACGAACCAAAGAATGGCAGGCGTTCTACAAACGGAGCAACGCCACGCTAGATGCTGAATCAGGAAGTCGGGCGAAATTTCGCACATTGACCGGCGTCAGCATGCTGCAGGAGCTAAAGGTCCGCAAATAGGCGCGCATTCTGGCGATGGCCTGTCCCTTGGTTCATTGTCAGATTGCGCGTCCGGCTTCCGGTGGATGATCATGCGACCCGTCATCCGCCGGAAGTTACAATAGTGGATTGGCCACTTCGGTCTAAACCTTGGCTTCGCAGCAGCCCTGCTTCAGAATTTCAAACAGCCCGGAACCTCCTGCATAGTTACGCGTTTTCAAAGCCGTGGGAGATTACAAGGAGCTTTGACATGGGTGAAATGACTGACAAGATCAAAGGTGAAACCAACGAAACCATTGGCAAGGCCAAGCGTGCTTTGGGTGAAGCCACCAATGATCCTTCGTTGAAAGCACGCGGCGACGCGCAGGAGGCCAAAGGCGACCTGCAAAAGGCTGCTGGCACAGTAAAAGGTGCGATGGGCGACAAGGTTTAAACCTGTAACCTGACGACCTGTTAAGGGCGCTGGCGTGGACCCGACCAGCGCCCTTTCCTGTATGCTTCGTACTTTTGCCGCATTAAACCTGCCCTGAGAATGCGCTTTTTTGCGTGCTTGCCGGAACATATGTGCACGTGGGGCGTTAATAATCCATCTTGGAGCAAGCGCTCTGTTATGGAGTTATACGTGATGCGTAAGTCAATTTTAGTCAGCATGTTGCTGGCAACGGCTCTGGTGCCTTCAGTGGCATCGGCTCAAACTTCTTGCGAGAAGCAGCGATCAAACCGGGTAATTGGCACAGTTGCTGGTGGCGCAGTCGGCGCGGTGCTGGGCAATGTGATCGCCGGAAGTGGCGACAAGACGCTGGGTACAGTGATCGGCGGTGTTGGCGGAGCCATTGCCGGAAATCAAATCCTCAAGCCCGATTCAGATTGCCGCCATGCCTATGGGTATTACGACAGCGAAGGCCGCTGGCATGCAACCACTGTTAGCACGGCGGACGCACGCGGCTACTATGATCGCAACGGCCAATGGGTCGATGGTGCACCAACCGGCTATTACGATTCGAACGGCCGCTGGGTCGCAAGCACCACTGCTGGCGGTTACGATGGCAACGGGCGCTGGGTTCCAGCGGGTACTACCGGTTATTACGATCAGAATGACGTGTGGATCGCGACAAACACGTCCGCCAGTGACGGTCGCCGTGCCGATGCCTATGGTTATTACGACAGTGCCGGTCGCTGGCACGCAACTATGACCGACCGAACCAACGCGGCCGGATATTATGACCGCGACAACCGCTGGGTTTCCGGAGTTCCGAACGGCTATTACGATTCAAATGGTCGATGGGTTTCCAGCACCAGCAACGGCAGCTATGATAGCAACGGGCGCTGGGTGCCTGCCGGTACCACGGGTTATTATGATCGCAACGGCAATTGGATTACCACATCTACCACTGCCTCGGTCGACGGGCGCCGCGCCGATTCTTATGGCTATTATGACACCAACGGCCGCTGGCACGCGACCATCGCCGATCGCACCAGCGCTTCAGGTTATTATGACCGCGACAACCGCTGGGTCGAAGGCACGCCAAACGGATATTACGACGTTAACGGTCGCTGGGTAAGCGCGAGCACGAGCGGATCAGCCAATGGCTATTACGACAGTAATGGTCGTTGGGTCCCATCATCTGCAACCGGCTATTATGATCGCGACGGCTCGTGGATCGCCGGCAGCGCAAGCGGTTATTATGATAGTCGAGGGCGGTGGGTTGCAGGTTCTGTAACCGGATATTACGATTCAACCGGACGCTGGCATTCGGGTTCTGCTCCCGGCCGGGTTGACGCAAATGGCGTGTGGATTGCCGATGCGCAGCCGGGATATTATGACAGCAACGGACGCTGGCACGCAGGTTCGGTTTATGGCTATTATGATGCTCAGGGACGCTGGGTAGCAACGCAATCCGGAAGCCTGATGGCTGATGGCCAGGTTATGCCGACCTACACCCTTGCTCGCGTTGCTTGGCTTGACCAGTATATCCGGACCGGGATCGATAACGGCACCATCCGCCGCTCCGACGGACGGCGTGCCTTACGCGAACTGGCAAATATTCGTCAGTCCGATCGCTATTATCGTGATCGTTACGGACGGATCTCGGTGCGCAATGAAACGGCACTGCAACTTCGCCTGAACCGACTGAGCCAGCAGTTTGGCATCAGCACACGGCAGTACAGTTCGGCGAATTAAGTCCAAACATCTGCGCGGTAATCAGAAGACGCGGGGGCCGAACAGCCTCCGCGTTTTTCTGTTTTCAAATCGGGTTGCAGTGTGTCAGGCGCCTAGGGTCCGTGCTGCTTTGACCAACCTCGCCGCGTGATCGCGCGGGTTCATCCCGCCGCGCAAGTCAGCCAGCCGTGGCACTTCCAGCCCGATCTCAATTTCGGTGGGCAGCGCGGCGATCCATTCCCGCAGCGGGAATTCGCCGTCTGCCGGCGCGAGACGATCAAACATGGCCTCTTCCATATAGGTCCGCCCGTCGGACACCATCGGCGCATCGCTGATCTGGGCGTAGCCGATCAGATCAGAATCAAGCGCATCGAGCTTTTCTATTGTGCCGCCGGAAGTGCATCGAATCGATCAGCAGTCGGCAACGGCCTTTGCCAATGTGATCAATCACCGCCAGCGCACTCTCGAGCGAGTTGGCCGTATTGGGCGGCGCGAATTCAACCGTGAACAGCATATCGCGCTCGATCACCATGTCGGCCAAATGCGCGAGCTGGTCGTTCGATCGGGCAAGATCTTGCTCCATCGACACCGCGTTGATCCGCAGTGCGCCTAGCTCGGCCATAATATCCAGCCCAGCGCCGCGATCCCGCACATCGCCATCATCGCGGACCCGGAAGCCTTCACCGAGGCCGATGTGGACGCCGGTATCGCTGAGCGCCGCTTTAAGATCGCGCCGCAGTGACGCATCGCTTTCAAGCGACCACATGGCATAAGGTGAATAGTCAGTGATGCCGAACATCGACAGCGGCAGCCCGGTCAACCCGGTGGAAATCGAAACGCAGCCAAGCTCGGCGGTGAGGCGCACATGATCGACCGGGTTCATGCCAAGCAGGGTGAGCATTTCGATGCCCAAACGATTAGCGGTGGCCATGTTATTGCTCCCCGATTGAATCGATCACATCTTGCGTGACCGTCGGTTTACCATTGTCTCCCGCGAGGTGCTCGGCGTTCTTTTTGGCGATGAATGCGTCAGGATCAGCGGCGCGTTCGGCCAGCGTTTCCCAAGCCTCCTTGTGAGTCGGGATGACGATCTTGCCCGCCTCCATCC